>JAFWIM010000156.1 GCA_017514845.1 Lachnospiraceae bacterium | reverse complement strand
GGGTAGGACCTGCGTTTTTCGATGAAGATGATGCCTGCACCGGATATAAACCCGAGGCAGCCTGCCGGAGTTATTGCGTCGTCAGGCGGGCTGCTCCTGAAGTTCGCCTCCGGCTGCGGGCATCCATCTTCGTGAGAAAAACATTGCAGGTCCGACCGAGAGACCAAAAAGTGTCAGCTTTTTTGGCTCGCAGGGTAGGACCTGCGTTTTTCGATGAAGATGATGCCTGCACCGGATATAAACCCGAGGCAGCCTGCCGGAGTTTCACAGCAGCAGGGCAAGATCCACTACCAGCATTGACAAAATGCTGAAGCAGGCGGCATACCCCACGAATTTTCCGTAACCGTGCATCTTAACATCAAGGCCGATGCCTGCGATCCCAAGGAGCAGCAGCGGCTGGATCGGGAGGAAGTAGCGGCTCTGAACACCTGTGACCGTTCCGCCCGCCATATCGGACGAGATAATGTACAGCGACAGAACAATCAGTACAGCCTCGACCGCAAAAAGAATGAAACAGGACCGGCGCAGATCACCGGGCACATTCTCACTCTTCGGCGCAGGTTTGTCCTCAGTGAAGAATACCGTGAAGAACGGCAGCACTGTCGTGAATCTTGCGATGGCGGCGACACCCGCGCTCTCCTGCAGAGACTTGATACTTCCCGTCAGATAGTAGACATTTTTATCGAGCCAGTTCATGATCATTCTGACAACGAGGACCGGATATTTCCTTACAAATGCCATCTGACCGTACACGTCAGTCCCGCTCGTCAGCCTCTTGTCATCGTAGGTGAACTGTCCGAACAGCCTGACCTGCCACGAGGCTTCGAAAGCCGCAACGGCCAATATGGCCACTGCAGTCGGTATAAACCGCTTCAGCCCGAACCGGTTTGTCGGGATCAGCAGAATGAGAAGGAGTATCGGCGTGTAGACAAAAACTTTCATCGACAGAATGACACCTGCGCAGGCGACAAGGATCGCGCAGTCCGAAATTGGCACTTTCGGATGTTTCCCAGGCGGGACAAAATAGTGCTTGAGGATGACCGCGATATAGAGCAGCGAGCAGCCGATGAGGAGCGGGTCTGTCGAGAAGCTTCCCGCAAGGTAAACGGATCCGCTCGCAAGCCCGACGATGAAAAATACATTGCGATAGCACGGAGCCTTTTTGTAGGCTGCATAGGCAAGACCTGTATATGTGAGAAAGTTCGTGAATCTCCCCATGTATACCTGAGCGAAGAACGGCATATGGAGCACGCGCGATATAATCAGTCCGACCGCTGCAGGCACATAGCCGACAGGCAGATAGTAGGACGCGTAACCGTTCTCGTAGAACGTATTCATAGCCCCGTTCACCGAAACCGTCCAGTAATCAAAATGCTCAGTTAAAGTCCGAAGGGTCAGCTGATTTTCCGGGTGACGCAGGATCGCGGCAAGGCCGGCCGGGACGTAGTCACCGACAAGACCGGCTTTATTTGTGACCTGCAGAATATGGCCGCGGCTCATCATATAGCAGCGGAAAAAATGCGTGGCCTCGTCAATCGGCATCGGAAACGGCGTGAGAAAAATCGTCGGGAGTCCGAGCACGACTGCGAGGGCGAGGAAATCCTCACCGGTCGAGCCGTCGACAAAAGCGACGGCCATGACTGACAGAACAATGACCATGAGCCATGCCATGAAGACAACGATGTTGAAGCCGTTCCCTTTTTCGGCTTTTTCTTTCACAGCTTTGGTATTCACGGCAGGCGTGCTGTCCGTCTCCGATTCGCGGGCGGATGACACACTGCTCTCTTCATCAAAGACATCCCACGCGTCGCGGACAGACTCCGTCTCTTCCGCTTTGCTCTCATCCACAAGTTCCTCGCGGATCTGTGCTTCCTTAAGGCGGTCGATCCGTGAGAAGTTCGTGACGTCATTTGCAAATAACACAAAAATCCAAAAGAGCGCAAGGAGCGCAATCATGATCTTTTTGAACTCCATCTTTCGGATCTTATGCACTGTACTCTTCTTAGCCATCCGACATCCTCTAATCTACAAGCTGCATGATCTCATCCTGCAGAACTTTCCTTCTGTCCCGAAGGAGCAGCAGCTTGTTGTATTTATAGAAAGAATCACTGCCATACTGCTCGATAAAGCGCATGGCGAAATGTCCGCGGGTGAGCTCCGTGAGGAACATCACGATCTCCTGACTCTCCCCGTAGACAGAATTGAGGAATGCAAATGCATTCTCCAGATGCATGCCCGTAAGCCGCACTTTCTCTTTTCTGGCTGCCTCACGGTCTGCGAACCAGCTCTTTACTGCTCCGTAATCGCCGGCAGCGTCTCCGCGAGCCTCCCTTGCCAGAAGTCCGGAGAGTTCGTGCAGTATTCTTACAGCCGTGCGGCCTGTCCTCTCGTCCTCGCGGGACAACATCTGCGCGTTCTTTTTTCTGTCCAGTTCATCCGACAGGGCATCGCAGTGGTCACGGACCAGCGCAAGCACTGACCTGCCTTCAGACCCGGAGGCGATCTCTCCGCGGATTTGCTTAAGTCTGCCGAAGAGTTCTGTCTGGACCTTCTTCTCCTCATCACAGGCGGCAAATTCCTGCGTGAGGCCGGCGACCAGAAGACCGATGAGACTCAGCTTCTCATCAAAACCTGCGTTTTTCAGCATCTCAGTATCTTCCGGCATCCGCCCCGCAAGCACATCCGGGATGCGATAAATATTCCTGTATTTATTCCAGAGCTCATAGTAGACCGCAAAGCTCCTGGCAATCTCCGGATCCTGCAGGAACGCTCCGATCAGGTTCTCCGTGACAGGCTGACCGAGCTTCTCATAGACTTTCAGCGAATCCGACAGGTCCTCCCAGGATCTCGCGGTGACGAACTTCTTCCCGTCCGCCTCACTCTTGACCTCATAAAAGTGCTCCTTGCGGATCTCGAGGTAGGCAGGAATCGATCCGTGGATCCCGTTCCTGTAGGCGTACTCCTTGAAGACTGTGAGGTCATGCTCCACATCCAGCTTTTTCACGCGGTCCAGAGTGACAATGTCAAAATCTCTGACGGACCGGTTATACTCCACAGGGTTTCCCGCCGTGACGAGCACATATCCGTCAGGCAGCCTGTGCGTTCCGAACGTTTTGTACTGCAGGAACTGGAGCATCGTCGGCGCCAGGGTCTCAGAGACGCAGTTGATCTCGTCGAGGAAGAGAATGCCTTCGCTGACGCCGGATCGCTCGATCTGCTCGTATACGGACGCAATGATCTCGCTCATCGTGTATTCCGTCACAGAGTATTCCGTACCGCCGTAACTGCGCTTTGCGATATACGGAAGACCGATGGCGCTCTGGCGGGTGTGATGCGTGATCGTGTAGGACACGAGACCGATTCCCATCTCCTCCGCGATCTGCCGCATAATGGCCGTCTTGCCGACGCCGGGCGGTCCCATGAGAAGGACCGGTCTCTGCCTTTCCCGGGGAATCTCGTATGTTCCGTTCTCGTCCTGCGCGAGGTAAGCGCCAATGGTGTATATAATTTCCTGTTTTGCTTCTTTAATATTCAAGTTCTGCTCCTTATTCTCCGAGAAAGCAGGTTTTCGTCCTGCGAGAGCTGCCCTATATTCGCTTTAAGCAATGATTTCTGCACATTGCCGAATCTGGAAGCTCGCATGATGCCAAAACCTGGCAGCGCTTCAGTCATTTGCAAGATAGAGACGAATAGCCCACGGCGGCACCGGGCGCTCACTCATATCTTCCCGCGGGAAGACGAAAGCTGTCTCATAGCTCCGGGCAGTCTCCGGGTAGATGCCGTAGCCGTCCGTAAAGTAGATGAGGCCGCGCAGGTATTTAAGTTCCCCACGCGCCTGCAGGTCGTCGACGTAGGCAAATGCCGGCCGGAAATCCGTCCCGTACCCGCCCAGCACTTCAAATGAATCCAGATACTTCCTCATCTCGTCGGGGTCGTGGATGACCAGGACTTTCTGGACTTTGTCGTCGCACTCGATGATGTGCAGATTGATCCTGTGGAAGAAAGTCTCCTGCTCGGCAAGCACCGCGGCCGTCTCCGTGAGGAATCTCTCCACGAGATCCGCCTGGCAGGACGCGGACGTGTCAACGACTATGACAAGCTCCTCGATTTTTCTGGCCTCGCGGTACTCGTTCTCCTCAATGAGGGGCATGTTGCCGTACAGCTCCATCCCATAATTATAGAATCCATAGTCAAATGAATCAAGGTCGACCCTGGCCTCCTCGCGCACTACCGCAAAACGGCGCAGATAGTCTCTGTAGCTGATTTTCTTTCCGGCCTGCACAGCCAGAATGCGGCGAAGTGTTCCGGTCTCCGTGCTGATCTCCTTCCCGAAAGAATCAAGATAGGCAAGCATGCGCTCGGCCTTAGTTTTCCACTCCTCCAAAGACTGCTCGTCCGGACTCGTCATCTCATCCGGAGGAGTCTTCTGATTCTTTTTATTTTCATCGTCCTTCTGATCTTCGAGTTTTTCCCAGAAAGAGTGGTCATCCATGAGGAACTCGTTTCTCAGTCTGTCCTCCGTGTCAAAATCCAACGGATTCTCGGTGAAGTAGCGGTATATCTTTTCCGCAGTAAGTACATGGACGGCCTCCGTCAGCCTCTCGTACCACTCCACCCTGAAATCGCGGACAGTGCGCGTTATGGGTGGACAATTCTCAATTGAATCAATAATATGCTCAACGGCCAAATCACAGGACAGGTTCCACGTGATCCTGTCCTCGACATCTTCTTTGAACGGGTGCAGCAGGAGGCAGTGCATAATCATATGCTGGTAGAGCCTCGGCAGCGATTTCGGGTCATTCAGAAAGGTCTGGATCAGATACTGCGGATTATAGCGGATAGACGAGCCGTCCGTCCCTGTCGTAAAAGTCGAAAGGTCCATCCTCCAGCCCAGAAGGTCCAGCGCTGCCCCCATATAGTGCATGGACAGATAGAGCTCCGTCCTCGTCTCATTCAGAATTTTCTCACCGGCCTCCTCGAGGGCGATACGTGTTTTCATCTCATTTCCTCAAAGGTCATCAAGGTCAAATGTGTCGAAATCCGCGGGCTTCGCTTCCCGCCCGTATTCCATCAAAGTCGCGACGAGCTCCGGGTCTTGCGTCTCCACCGCAATCGGAAGCGCGCCGCCAACGTCGCCCGGACTTGCCAGCCCTTCCGACAGCATGAACATGCATCGCTCCCGCTCGCCCTTCCCCACCAGCCAGGGAAGGATTTCCGCCGCGTTCTCTGTCAGGTAATTCCTGTACTGCTCTTTCGCCCTCTCGGACAGGCTCTCCGGATGCATGAGCCGCATGAGAGCGATCTCCGCCCCGGTCTGAATGCCGTCATAGGTCGCCCGGACAAACAACTTTTCGTATTCTCGCACGTCAATTCCGCCGCGGAGCACGGTCTCCCTGAAAGCCCAGCCGGATCCCTCGGTGAACGTGTGAATGGCTCTCGCCATAGTATCCTCGTCAAAGCCTCTCGTGTATCTCGGAAAATAGTAGCCTTCCGTGTGATCATCGTACTCGAGAGTTACGCGGAAAGCGTAGTCCACATCCCCGAGCAGATCCCGAAGGGCTGTCAGCCGCTTCCTCTTCATCCGGATCACAAGCTCACTTATCGTATCACAGAAGCGAATTGCGCCGAAGCCCCATCCGTCAATCAAGTCGCTCATTGTGAGCTTCCTGAGCGACCGGCAGCCATAGAAGGCAAATGCGCCGACCGTCAGGATTGTCCCCGGCAGAATGATTTCCTCCACTTCAGGCAGTCTTTCAAATGCGTGCGGGCAAATCATCCGCACCGGGACCCCGTCAATATTTGCAGGAAGGCGAAGCACACGCTCCGCATGGAGGCAGCCTGTCAGTTCAATATACGGTTCTTTTTCATCATGGATCACATACGTAAAATTCATTTTGCGTATCGGTCTCCTATCACACAGTTACATTTTCATCAGATCATCGGCCTGACCGTTATCATGCGGTCGTACGCTCATCGGAGGTCGTTGGTCTCGCCTTTTCCATGAGCTTATGAATAATTCCGGATCTGTTCCACGGTTCGACAACAGCTATTATAACAAAAACATGGCTTCTTAGGAACGAGCAAAAAATATCGCCTGATATGACCGATGCGCGACATATCAGGCGATATCTATTCTCATTTTATTCCCTGCCTCCGGGACGATGTCATTGACCGTTATTCCCGGTCTCCGCAGGTGATGTCCATGACCGTTATTTTTTGTCTCCGTCGGCAGTGACCGGGTCCGCCTCTTTTTGTTTCCGCTTTCTGAGCCAGGGCAGCAGATAGTCATGATAGACGAAGCTCAGCACCGCTGCCGTCGGGATCGACAGGAGGATGCCAAGGACACTGAACATATTTCCGAGCACGATCGTCGAGGACAGAATCAGAAGACCGGAGACGCCGAGGGAACCGGAGAACAGTCTCGGCTTCAAAAAATATCCGTCTATTGTCTGAAGCAGCAGGCAGAAGATCACGAACACGAGAGCGCTCATAGGCTTTATCAGGATGAGGATAAAAGCACCGATCGCACCGCCGACGATCGGTCCGAAATTCGGGACCAAATTCGTCACCCCGACGACGACCGAGATCAGACCGACATAGGGCATTCCGGCTACCGTCATGAAGACAGCATTGGCTGAGCCGATAATGAGAGCGTCCAGAAGGCTCTGCACGATATAGCTGATCAGAATGTCGTCACAGCGAACAACGAAATCCCGTAAGAACTTATATCCCTTCTCAGGGAGCAGAAGGCCGCACAGCTTCTTGATACCATTTACAACTCTCTTGCTGTCCATCAGAATGTAAATCGCCAGTATCATCGCTATGACGATTGATGCGATATTTTTACCCGAGCTGGCAGCAAAACCCACGATATTGCCGGCATTTTCCTTGATAAAATCCGTGACAGACGTCAGCGAATTCTGGGAAAATGCCATAAAGCTCTCCTGATCAATAAAATTATACAGCGGGCTGGTTTCAATCAATTGGATCAGCGAGGTGGCGTAGCCGTCAACATTTGCAGAAAAAAGCAAAATACTTTCTATCAGCTGCGGAAGCAGAGTCCCGATCAGAAGAGTCAGGGCGAGCAGCATGACCGCGACGGCAAGGATGACCGAAAAGACCCACCGCGTCCGATCAAACACTTTTCCGCGGAACAACTTCGTGCTGAAGAAAATTGCCAGCGGGCTCAGAAGATAGGCGAACACCGCACCCAGGATGACAGCTCTGAAATATCCGACAAATGTACCGAGCGCTGAGAGCACAGCCGGCAGATTCGTCAGAATACAATACAAAATGACGCCGATGCATGCTATGACTGCCCCGTTATACCATGGCTTTTTTGATATATTCTTCAAAACAGGCCTCCTCAAGCTCTTCCGGTCTCGATTGCGAGACCCGGCGCGGGATCCGTTCTACGTCGTTTGACGATAATCCCGCAAAATCTCTCCGCACATTATACCACGCGCCGCTCTATATGCACGAATATTTTATACTGTCTTTATTGCAAATGCTTTGGTGTCCTTATTGCAAATGCTTTATCGACTCGTGCAAGCACGAATCAGGCACCTTGGCTTGTCGCCTACGCAAAAAAAAGAAGCACGAGACGGGGCGCAGGACGTCCAGTGGACGTCCGTTTTGCGCCGACCGGAGCGGAGCGAAGACCGAACCCGCGAGCGGAATCGATCCCCGTTTCTAAAAAAAGTGGGTAGTATGCGGCAAGCCGCAATACTACCCACCCGGCGTCACCGCCTCCATCTCGCATTTCATGCTCGATGTCGGGCGGTCGCCAAAGTGCCTTCATCTCGTGCAAGCACGAATCAGGCACCTTGGCTTGTCGCCTACGCAAAAAAAGAAGCGCGAGACGGGGATCGAACCCGCGACCCCCACCTTGGCAAGGTGGTGCTCCACCGCTGAGCCACTCGCGCATTGTCGTTTGACGACAAAAAGAATAATACACTATCTGTGTAGAGATGTCAACAATAATCTTAAATAAAGTTTGCTTTTCAGCACCCTTGCCCATACCTTGGAAAAATGAAGCGCTTCCGAAGAAACGCTTCATTTTTTATACAGTCGGAGCAGTTCCTTTCGCGAGATCAAATACTCCAACCCGCGCTGGCATTCTGCAGCTGCGTCATGTGCCTGAAGATGCTGTCCTCTTTGCTGAACAGCTCTGCCGGACTTCCCTCTTCAGCCACCTTGCCATCCGCCAGAACAACAATCTTATCGGCGGCCTCGACTGTGCGCATCCGGTGGGCGATGACCAGCACAGTCCTGCCACTGAGGAGACGGGACAATGCTCCCTGTACCCTGGTCTCATTCTCGACGTCAAGAGATGCCGTCGCCTCATCCAGAAGCACGATCGGCGCATTCTTTAGAAGGGCACGGGCAATCGAAATGCGCTGACGCTCACCTCCGGAAAGCTTCGCTCCGTTTTCACCGATAGGAGTCGCATATCCCTGCGGCAGCTTGTTTACGAACTCATCGCAGTTCGCTGCCCTGGCAGCTGCCAGGACTTCTTCATCGGATGCGCCGTGTTTACCCAGACGGATATTCTCCATCACCGTATCGTCAAACAGTACCACATCCTGAAATACCATGGAATAATCCGTCAGCAGCACCTCCGGGTCGATGGTGGAGATATCCACACCTCCGACACGGATGGTTCCCTGATCGATATCCCACAAGCGGGCTGCTAGTCTCGCGCAGGTACTCTTGCCGGATCCGGAAGGACCAACCAGGGCTACTGTCTGTCCGGGTTCCACTTTAAATGACACATGCTCAAGTGCTGGCACCTCTGATCCGGCATAAGTAAAGCTGACATCCCTTAATTCCACGCTGTTGTCTTTCGGAGCCTCTGGATGATCTGTTATCTTCAGTGTCGGTGCGCTCATGACTTCGCTGATCCTTCCGAGTGCCGTGCTGGCCAGCATCATGCCGCTGGCGGCAAACATAATCTTCGCCAGAGCTGTTGAGATTATGGCGGAAAATACCGCATAGAAAGCAAAGTCTGTGACAAAGCCGGCAAAGTTGCCGGAGGAAAGTGCCGCCGGCGCCAGCAGGAGCACCACAGGAACCCGGAATACGAAAGCCCCTTCGGTAAAGGTCAGATTAACAGATTGGGGCACTTTGCAGACATCTGCCTGGAAATGTTCAGCCTTGGCACTGTAATCTTCAATCGCTTTCTTAAAAGCCCTAAATGAATATACTGTCTGCTGGAAGACCTTGACCACAGGAATACCGCGAACATATTCCGTTCCGGCTTTACTCATCACGTCCTGAGCAGCCTGATATTCAGCCATTAACCCGGTATTCTTTCCGGTCATCATGACTGACATGGCGACAACGGAAACGACTGCTGCCAGCAGGCAGGCGGCTCCCATACGCCAGTCAAAAACAAACATCAGCACCAGCATAGCAATAAACATGGCGGCCGTTCCCACAATATCTGCCAGATTGTGCGCAAGCAGCGTCTCAGTTTCGGAAGCCGCACCGTCGAGTCTGTTGCGCAGCAGGCCGGAGGCATTGGCGTCAAAAAATCCCAGCGGCGTATTCATCAAATGCTTCAGTCCGGCTTTACGTATATTGGAAGCAGTCCGGAAGGCAGCCAGATGGGTACACATCAATGCAGCAAAATGAACCTCCACCCCCATGCGGTGCTGAACCGCGTCCTATGGAGGTGGTATCAAAGCCCTCCGGGCTTTAAGCCCCTCCGGGTCTTTTGATATTTGACCGTCGTGCCGGTTTCCCCTTTCGGACCGCTTGCGGCCGGCCGTACGCATGCGGGACCGTCCATTGGCCCCCTATCCGTCGGGATCTTGCACAGCCCTCCCTCC
>JAFWIM010000155.1 GCA_017514845.1 Lachnospiraceae bacterium | reverse complement strand
GAGAGATATGACGCCGGAAGAGATTTGCGAGATTGCGGAGGAGACGAGGGACCGCGGGAACATCGGAGTGGCCTACACTTACAATGAGGCTTTGGTCGGGTATGAGTTTGTTCGGGACACCGCAAAGCTTGTCCACGAGGCAGGCATGAAAAATGTGCTGGTCACGAATGGAACCGCCGAACTCCCAATTCTCGAGGAGCTTCTGCCCTATATCGACGCGATGAACATTGACCTGAAGGCCTTCCGCCCGGAACTTTATAAGTGGCTCGGCGGAGATCTTCAGACTGTGATGAACTTTATCACCCGGGCTGCGCAGGAATCCCATGTGGAGCTCACGTCGCTGATCGTCCCGGGGAAGAATGATTCGCTTGAGGACATGGAGCGGGAGGCCGCCTGGATCGCAGGCATTGATCCCGATATCCCGCTTCACATAACAAGATATTTTCCGCGGCATCGGATGTCAGAGCCGCCGACGCGTGTTTCGGTTATGCGGGAGCTGAAGAGCGTGGCGGAGAGGCATCTGAGTCGGGTGCTGCTCGGGAATGTATAAACGAAGAACGTGGAGGTGTTCCTGATTGCCTATATGAACATTGTGGGAAAGACCTTTTGACGGGTCATGTGTCCAGATTCATGTTAATCCGAATGGAGGCACAGGTCCCGAAGCCCGGTGTTGAACGGTAGGAAAGTCCGCAGTCTTTGCCGTAATAAAGCTGTATCCGTTGGTGTACGTTCCTGATGCCGTATCCGCTGGTCTCCTGTGTCAGGATTGAATCACAGACATCCTGGGACATGCCTGCACCGTTATCCAGTACGGAAATAATGATATCCCCCTGATCTTCGTGACATGTAAGGGTCAGAGTCCCCTTTCCCGGTGCGCTGCGTTGGTCAAGCCCGTGGACAATAGCATTTTCCGCCAGAGGCTGTACGATGAAATTCAGGATGGGGCAGTTCAAAATAGAATCATCGATATCATATACGGTGTTGAAGGAATCGGAGTGCATCATCTGCTGGATAGCAATGTAGGCTTTTACGTTTTCCAGTTCAGTCTGAACGGTCGTGATGCTTTTTCCTTTGTTCAGAGTCGTCCTGTAAAAAGTGGATAGAAGCTGGGCCATCTTGCTGATATCTTTCTGATCCGTCATAATGGCACGATTGTTGATCAGAGAGAGGGTGTTATAGAGGAAATGGGGATTGATCTGGGACTGCAGGATACGGAGTTCGTATTTCTGCTGGTTGATCTTGGCCACCAGTACCTCGTTGATCAGATGATTCAGTTTCTCCACCATATCCCGGAATGTACGAATCAGAACGCCTATTTCATCTTTTCTGTTATCGTCAGAGATATTGACCCTGTATTCACCATCCTCTACCCTGGTCATATTGGAGACCAGTTCTTCCAGGGGATGCACGATCAGACTGGAAAGGAGTTGGGAAGCTATGGCTGACATAAGTATTCCCAGAAGAAATACAGCGGCTGCAATGAGCGTGAACTGATGTACCGAAAGAAGGAAGTCATTATGATATCTGTAAAGATAAGCTGTCCAGGTCCCATCGTAAAGGCTGCGTTTTTTGAAACTGTTTCCGGTAATGCCCGATCTTACCTGCAGCGCGTCAAGAGACAGGGGAGTAAATGACGGATCCTCACCTCCGGCAAATGTCTCATAAACGATATCGCTGCGGGAGTCGGCGACCAGAAAACCGAAATTATCCCGATACAGAGCAGGCGCGTTGGAGAACATTCCGTCGATTCCGATGGAAAGACAGACCAGAGTCACAGGCGCCTCGTAGCGGTAATACATTCTGCAGGCAAGATAAAGAGTCTTCCTGTCCTGCGAGACCCGGAAAACAGGACGGGTAGAGTCCATTGCCTCTTCATACCAGATACAGCCTTCTGCTTCTGATAGGGGGAGCACAATATTACCATGAGGATTGATGTCCGCAGTCGTATAGAGTGTTGCGCTGCGGATTTCCGGACTCAGGGTCCGTATGGTCTGTACTGTGGGATCCAGCGTATTTTTATAAAATAGAAAGAGGTCGTAATTTTCTAAATAGGTCCGGCTCAGGCCGTTTTTGATTCCGTCATTCCATACAATGATGTCCAGTGCATTCAGGTAGAAATCCATTTTTTCTTCGATGGCCTCTGTCTCCCGTCGCAGAGTGTCTTCCAGACTGGAAGATTCCTGCTCTATGAGCTGGCTCCGGATCTTTCCGTAGGAAACAGGTCCTATGACCAGCATAGGAATCAGACTGATAATGAAGCACAGGAGGGCTACTTTCATACGGAAAGGCAGATTGTGCGAGAATTGACTGAACTTTTTTTTCATAATGAATGCTATTCTTCCTCATCTTCGGACTGACCGGTGGATCTTCCGGACAGATATTCGCTGCGGTAATTGACGGGCGTAATGCCATAGACCTTCTGGAAGGTCCTGATAAAATACGACGTGCTGGTGAAGCCCACGGCGGAACCGATTTCAGAAATCTTCATGTTGGATTCAACCAGAAGAGTTCTTGCTTTCTCTAAGCGGAACTGTCGGATGTAGCGGTTCAGGGAAGAACCTGTCACCTTTGTGAACATGTTGCTCAGGTAGTTTGGGCTCAGATAGACAAGATCGGCCAGAAGGCTCAGGCTCAGATCCTCTCTGTAGTGATCTTCAATATATTGCTTGACCAGATAGACCGAATAGTTGGAGGAGTCTACCTCCCGATGAAGTTCACTGATCAGTATGTCCATATAGTGACGGATCAGCGCTTCTATATCAGAGAAAAAGCGGAAAGAGTAGACTTTTTCGGCAGCTCTGTCAATATCGTTCTCTTCAAGAGAGGAGATGGCTTCCATGATCATCTGCAGCAGGGACATGGCGCTGTGCCGTATATATATGTGGGACCGCCGGGAAGCTTCAGCCATGATTCCCAGAACTTCTCCGGTAAGCTCTTCCAGCCTGTCAGGCTGCTTTAATTCTATAGCCAGGTGTATCTGGTTCAGAAGAAGACGTATAGATCCTGCACTCTCATCCTTTTCTTCGTCATTCCCGGAATCAGCATAAAAGCTGCTCCTGTAATAGCCAGAGGATTTTGCAAATGCAATAACTTTCGAATCCAGACGCGTCAGGATATCTCCTATGATGCTGATAAACTGATCAGGATTCAGAGGTTTCAGAATGTAGTTGACGGCGTGCAGGACCAGAGCGCTCTGCACATATTCAAAATCATCAAATCCGCTGAAGAAGAGAATTTCAGTGTCAGGGGATATTTTTCTGGCTTCTCTGGCCAGCTCTATTCCGCTCATAAAGGGCATCTGCACATCCGTCAGCAGAATATCAACTTTTTTGGCCCGAATAATTTCCAGGGCGTCTTTTCCATTAGTAGTCTCTTCAATCTGAAAACGGTCCTTATAATTCTTTTCCAGAAGGAACCGGACCACGCTTCGCTCAGTCACTTCATCATCAACAGCAAGTATCCGATACATTCTTATCTCCTTGAGTTAATACGATAGGCCTTATATTAGCTGAAAAAAGTATAGCAGGTGTGAAACTTAATTCACAAGATGCCCCGGAAAAATACTGTAAAATGTTCAACAAAGCTGAAAAATGTATTATATACAGCGGACTTGGGGATTTTTATAATAAATGTATCAGTACTGAGGGAAACAAAAACCTGTTCAAAAAGGAGAGTAGAGAATGTATAAAAGAAATATGTATAAGGCAGCTGCTCTGACTCTGGTCGGTATCATGACCCTGTCCTTTTGGGGATGCGGTTCCGGCAGTACATCTGACAGCAGCACTGAAATCGTGACCGATCCTGCAGAGAGAGGTACTGTAACTGTGACCTTGGGCAGACAGACCACAGCCAATCCCAAGTTCCCTTCCGGTGATTCCTATGAGGATAATGCATATATCCGCATGACAGAAGAAAAGCTCAATATCGATATCCAGGATGAGTTTGAAGCCGAATCCGGAGATGATTACAACCGCCAGGTTTCCCTTGCGCTGTCTGCCGGCAGCCTTCCTTCAATGATGAAAGTAGCCAGCAAGGATGAGCTCACAGAACTTTACGAAAACGAACTGATCGCTGATCTGACAGATGTCTATGATCAGTATGCCAGTGACTATATCAAAGGCATTTATGATTCATTTGACGGACGGGCTCTTGCCAACGTGACCTATGACGGAAAGATTATGGCCATTCCCGCAACCGCCTCCGATGCCGGAACCAGCATGTGCTGGGTACGCAGCGACTGGGTCGAAAGCCTTGGACTGACCGTAGATGAGGACGGTGACCGATGCCTTACCATGGATGAAGTAAAGGACCTTGCCAGGGCGTTTATCGACGGTAATCCGGAGCAGGCGGATCATCCTGTAGGCATTGCCTTCAATGCCAATCTGACCAGCAGCAGTTCTGACGGAACGAATACGATAAATGCAATTGCCTATGCACTTGGTGCATATCCCAAACTCTGGTACAAGGATGAAGCCGGGAATCTGACCTACGGTTCTGTGACTCCGGAAATGAAAGAAGCCCTCTCCGTAATCAAGTCCTGGTATGACGAAGGTGTTGTAGACAATCAGCTGGGTACCAGAACATGGGATGATATAACATCTCTTCTGACCAACGGACAGTGCGGTATCATTTTCGGTTCCTGGCATATTCCGGATTGGCTTCTTAACAATGTATATACCCTGAATAACAAAGCCGTCTTTACTCCCTATGCTGTTGTAAGTGAAGAAGGCAAAGTTAACTGCACTCACGCCAACGCAACCGGCGAATTTATTGTAGTATCCGCAGACTTTGATCATCCGGAAATCGCCATCCAGATCCTGAATCTCTTCTATGACGACATGGTCAATGACAGTGCTCTGCTTGAGGAATATCCTGATGTGGCGTCTTATCTGAACGAAGGTGTCGACGGAACCGCCCGTCCTTTCAATATCGAAGTCAAGTCCAACACATATCTTCTGGACGAGTATGCCTGCCTTAAGGCGGCACTTGCCGGAGAAGGCACAAAGGAAGAGATCCCTACAGCCGAGGAGCGTTCCAATTATGACTCTATTAAGGCCTATCAGGAAGGCAGCGGAGACGTGACCGGCTGGTGCAAGATTCACTCCCGCACAAAAGGTGTGGACCTGCTTGCATATCTGACCGAAAATGACCTTTATAACTGGATAACCCCTGTATATCCCGAAACAACAGACACTATGAATACCAGCTGGGCTAATCTTCAGACTCTGGAAGAAGAGAATTTCATAAAGATCGTGACAGGTGCCATCGACCTGGATGAAGGCTTTGACAGCTTCGTTTCCGGATGGAAAGCCCAGGGAGGCGAAACCATTACCGGCGAGATTGAAGCTCAGCTTGAACAGTAAGAAAGTGTAATAAGTTGACACTGTACAGCTATGCCGGCTATTTGCGGCATAGCTGTTTCAGAAAGGGGATATTATGAAAACAAAGACACTTAAGCCGATAAACAATACCGGGAGTCAGTCCAGGTTCTTCCATCTGTTCGTTGTACCCGGTATGATTTTTCTTCTTATTTTCAATTACCTTCCCATGTTCGGCCTTGTCATGGCCTTTCAGGATTTTGTACCTGCCAAGGGCTTTTTCGGATCTAAGTTTGTTGGACTGAAGCATTTTCAATATATGCTTCAGCTTCCGGATATCGGACGTGTTATCCGCAATACCCTGATCATCGCCGTGGGCAAGATCTTTTTCGGTATGATCCTGGCTATTGCCTTTGCGATTCTCTTAAATGAGATCCGTATGAAATTCCTCAAAAGCACGGTCCAGACCATCGTTTACCTGCCGCATTTCCTTTCCTGGGTCGTTCTGGCAGCAGTTGCGGTGAACCTTTTCAACCTTGACGGATCCGTTAATCAGATCCTTGCGTCCATAGGTATAGGCAAGATCAATTTCCTCGGAAGCAATCAGGTCTTCCGGAAACTCATTATAGGCACGGATGTATGGAAGGAATTCGGTTATAATTCCGTGGTATATCTGGCGGCTATCACAGGTATCGATCCGAGTCTTCATGAAGCAGCAGCTATCGACGGCGCTTCCTGGTGGAAGCGGATCTGGCATATCACCATCCCGGGCATGCTGCCCATTATCATGCTCATGACTGCCATGAATCTGACCAGTGTCCTGAGCGCGGGATTTGATCAGGTCTATAATCTGTATTCTCCTATCGTCTATGAATCGGGCGACGTTCTGGATACATATGTCTACAGAATCGGTCTGGTTGGCAGACAGTACAGTTTCGGTGCTGCCGTCGGCCTTGCGCGATCTGCCGTAGCGACACTCATGATGGTCACTGCTAATCACCTGACCGACAGACTGACCGGCCAGCGCATTTATTAAGAAAGGAGGAAGCAAAATGATCGATAATAAAGGAACCAGTGCAAGAATCCGCAATGCAATAATTCACCTGATCGTAATCATCCTGGGCCTCATCTGCCTGCTGCCTCTGATCAACATCGTTGCCATTTCCTTCAGCGGCAGTGCTGCGGTGACAGCCAACAAAGTCGGGCTTCTTCCGGTGGACTTTACGACTCTGGCTTACAGCCGCATCGTAAGTGACAGCCAGTTCTGGCGCTCCTTTGGGATCTCAGTGATACGAGTGGTCCTTACTCTGGCTCTGAATCTGGTCCTGGTGATACCTATGTCTTATGCCATGACCCGCAAGACCAGTGAATTCCGCTTCAGGAATGTCTACATGAATCTTCTGATATTTGCCATGCTCTTTAACGGCGGCATGATCCCTACCTACATTGTAGTCAAGAATCTGGGACTGCTGAATACTATCTGGGCTCTGATCCTGCCCGGTGCGGTGCCGATTTTCTCTGTAATTCTTATGATGAACTTCTTTAAGGGCATCCCCAGAGCTTTGGAAGAGGCTGCTATCGTGGATGGAGCGAATCCCCTGCAGGTCCTGCTGCATGTTATGGTCCCCTGTGCAAAGCCTTCCATTGCGACCATCTCTCTTTTCAGCGTGGTCGGCAGCTGGAATGATTTCTTCAGCGGTTTGATTTACATGCAGAAGGTCAAGGATTATCCTATCATGACCTATATCCAGTCTCTGAGCATTGATCTGCAGGAACTGGTCAATAATGCGGCATCCAGCTCGGCGCTGGAGAACATTTCGGAACTTTCCAATCGTAATCTGAATGCAGCAAAAATAGTTGTGGCGGTTATTCCCCTTCTGCTGATTTATCCTTTCCTTCAGAAGTATCTGATTAGCGGCATGACTATGGGAGCAGTAAAAGAATAATGCTTTTGGGCTGCCGCACCAGACGGTGTTTCGTTATTCATCTTAATGCGACAGCCCTATTGGAGGTACAGATATGAATCAGACAGTAAATGACAGATGGTGGAAAGACAGTGTCATATATCAGATATATCCCAGAAGCTTTCAGGACAGCAACGGGGACGGCATTGGGGATATTCCAGGTATCATCAGCCGTCTTGACTATTTGAAGGATCTGGGAATTGACGCCATATGGATCTGCCCTGTATACAGATCTCCTCAGGATGACTGCGGTTATGATATATCTGACTATCAGGACATTGATCCGATGTTCGGAACATTGAGAGATATGGATGACCTGATTCGGGAAGCCAAAAAGCGCGGCATCGGAATCATCATGGATCTGGTACTTAATCACACGTCCGATGAACACCCCTGGTTCAGGGAAGCCAGAAAGAGTCGTGATAATCCTTATCATGATTATTATGTCTGGAGGGACGGAACCAAAGATGTGCCGCCCAATGACTTGAAAGCAAGCTTCGGAGGCTCTGCCTGGGAGTGGGCAGAAGAAGCAGGGCAGTACTATTTTCACCAGTTTTCCGTCAAACAGCCGGATCTGAACTGGAACAATCCTATGGTTCGGCAGGAAATTTACAGAATGATACGCTGGTGGATGGAACGGGGGGTCTGTGGCTTTCGTCTGGATGTGATTGATCAGATCGCCAAGGAGCCGGATAAAAAGATTCTTGCCAACGGTCCGAGACTCCATGAATACCTGCAGGAAATGACTCGTGAGACATTCTCCCGGGGTGATCTGATTACGGTAGGTGAAGCATGGGGAGCGGACATAGAAAGTGCTAAAAAATTCAGTAGTCCGGACGGAAAAGAGCTTTCCATGGTATTTCAGTTCTGGCATACACTGGCCGATCAGCAGATCGGAAAGACAAAGTGGGATCTGGCGCCTCTTAATTTCCGGATGTTGAAGGATATCATGGCAAGATGGCAGGAAGGTCTGTACAGGGAGGGCTGGAACAGTCTTTTCTGGAACAACCATGATCTGCCCAGAGTGGTTTCTCATCTGGGAAATGACGGTCCTTACAGAGCAGAATCTGCCAAGATGCTTGCCATGGTCCTTCACGGCATGCAGGGGACTCCTTATATTTATCAGGGAGAAGAAATCGGCATGACCAATGCTCCGTATGATATCGAAGACTACCGGGATATAGAACTTCTGAATGCCTACAGAGAGCGAATCCGGGAGGGTATCCCTGAGGATGAGGTCATGCGGTCTATTCATGCCAAAGGGAGAGACAATGCCAGAACTCCGATGCAGTGGGATGACAGCCGTTGCGCCGGTTTTACAGAAGGAGAGCCCTGGATCAAAGTCAATCCCAACTACAGTGAGATCAATGTGAAAGCTGCTCTGGCCGATCCGGACTCTGTCTATTACTGCTACCGTAAACTGATTGCGCTCAGGAAAGAGTATCCTGTCTTCAAGGACGGGTCATTTACTCTCCTTATGCCTGATAGTGAGGATCTCTTCGTATACATCCGGGAGACCGATGATGAAAAAATGCTGGTTGCGGCTAATTTCTTCGGAAGGGAGATTAAATGGGACCTTCCGGAAGAGTGGAAAAAAGGAAAGATCCTTCTCCATAATTATGATGACATGAAGGACGGGATGCTGCGGCCTTATGAAGCGTTCATGACTTATCTGGGTGAGAGATGACTCCGCCTCCCACAGGCGATGGGTAATAAGCAGACTGGAAATCAGAAAGTAAAAAGTTTTGTGGAGGCGTAAGAAAATGATCAGAAAATACTCCTTTGGTCATCCGATCGAGACGGGTGCTGTGGTACAGGATCTGCACTGCGAGAAGGATAAGCCCCGGACGGGAAAGATCCGGATAGACGAGAAAGGATTTACGTATATCCGGCCGCTGGAAAAAGAGACAGCTATATACGGACTGGGAGAGACAGTGCGGGGTATCAACAAACGAGGCTGGCAGTATGTCAGTGAGAATGAAGACCAGAGTTTTCATATGGAGGATGTCAGGTCTCTTTACAGTGCTCATAATTTTATCCTTCTGTCGGATTCCGAACCTCTGGGACTTTTCTTCGATTATTCCGGCAGGATTTCCTTCGATACAGGTTATACAAGAGCGGATCGACTGATTGTCAGCTGCGAGCATGCTGACCTCTGCCTTTATGAGATCACCGGAGAAAGTCTCAGGGAGATCTGCCGGACCTTCAGGAAGATGACCGGCAGGAGCTATATAGCACCCAAGTGGGCTCTCGGTTACGGACAGAGCCGGTGGGGCTATGAAAGAGAAGAGGACTTCCGAAAGGTGGTGGACGGGTACAGAAAGAACCATATCCCTCTTGATGCGGTCTATATGGACATCGATTATATGAAAGCCTATAAAGACTTCACGATTGATCAGGAGAAATTTCCGGATTTTAAGCGATTTGTCTCGGAAATGAAGGAGAAAAAGATTCACCTGGTACCTATCATAGATGCAGGTATAAAGCAGGAAGAGGGTTATGATGTATGCGAGGAAGGTCTGGAGATGGGATATTTCTGTACGGACCGGGAAGGCAGACCTTTTGATACAGCCTGCTGGCCCGGCCTGACGTACCACCCGGATTTTCTGAACGCAAAGACAAGGGAGTGGTTCGGGAACAAATACAGAATCCTGACGGACCTTGGCATCGACGGATTCTGGAATGACATGAATGAACCTTCGGTCTTCTATACAAAAAGGACTATGGAAGAGGTTCGGGAGAAGATGAGGAAATTTCTTTCCAAGCCCGCCAAAGAGACTGCCTTTTTTGAGTTGGCGGGACTTACAGAGGAATTTTCATCTCCTGAGATCTACAAAGATTTTTACCATGATATGGACGGTACGAGGATCTGCCATGACCGGGTTCACAACCTCTACGGCTATATGATGACCCGGGCTGCAGGTGAAGCCTTTGAAAAGATATCTCCTGACAGGCGGATCCTCATTTTTTCACGGTCTTCCTACATTGGCATGCACCGCTACGGAGGTATCTGGCAGGGAGATAACAAGTCCTGGTGGTCTCACCTTCTTCTCAATATACAGATGACGGCATCTCTGAACATGTGCGGATTTCTTTACACGGGGGCTGATCTGGGAGGATTTGGCTCGGATACAGGCAGAGACCTTCTGCTGCGCTGGCTTGCTTTCGGGGTTTTTACACCTCTTATGCGCAATCACAGTGCTTTTAATACCAGAAATCAGGAATGCTATAACTTTGAAAATCCGGAGGATTTTGCCCATGTGATCGGTGTGCGCTACAGGCTTCTTCCTTATCTTTACAGTGAGTATGTTAAAGCAGCGCTGAAGGATGACATGTATTTCCGGCCGCTGGCATTTGATTATCCCATGGACCGCATGGCCTGCGGGATAGAAGACCAGCTGATGCTGGGAGAAGGTCTCATGGTGACTCCGATTTATACCCAGAACGCCGACGGCCGCTATGTATACCTGCCCGAAGAGATGCTTTTCGTGAAATTCATTCCATCCGGAGAGATTGAGACGAAGCGGATGGAAAAAGGCATTCACTACATTCATGTGGAGCTTAATGAAGTGCCGCTGTTCATCAGAAAAAATCATTTTCTTCCTCTGGCGGCAGCTGCAGAATGCGTTGATGATCTGGACGAAGAGGATCTGACACTTCTTGGCTGGATCACGGAAAAGTCGGAGTACCTGCTCTACCATGATGACGGATATACCAGAGATTATGAAACTCCGGATCATTACAGGATCCTGACGATGGATACGGAAGATGCCGGAGGCATCTGAAAAGGAGAAAAGAATGAAGTTTCGAGGAGCGGACTGCTTTTTTGGAGAAGATGGATTTTTTACTGTTCTGATGACAAAACTTTTTGACGTCTGCCTTCTGAGCATTCTCTGGCTTGTCACAAGTATTCCGGTATTTACTATAGGCCCGGCGACTCAGGCGCTTTACTGCGTTGCGTTTAAAATCCGGGAAGGCAGAGACGGATATATTATCAAAGACTACATGAAGGCTTTCCGCTCCGGCTTTCTTCAGAGCATGGCCACTGGTCTTGTCATGCTGGGAAGCGGTCTGTTTCTGATTCTGGATATATATTGGGCTTACTTTGCCGGGACTTCTTTTATCCGTTCACTGATTCCTGTTTTTATACTGCTGCTCATTATCTGGGCAGGTGTACTTATGTATATCTTTGCTGTCCAGGCAATGTTCGTCGGCAGTGTGCGTGAAACTTTCTTAAGAGCCGCGGCGCTGGCTTTGGCCTATAAAGGACGGACTTTCCTGATGCTCGTGACATCGATGGTCCTTATAGGGCTGATTTATCTTGCGCCGGTTCTTTTAATCGTCAATATTGCCCTTATCCCTATGGTGAATGCAGGCATTCTTCTGCAGATCTTCGCTCCCTATATTAACAGAGAAGAGTAAAAGGCACATCAGCAGAAGGATTTCTGCAGATAAAACGGCTTCACAGAAGCATTTCTGCTCCTGTGAAGCCGTTTTCATGCGCAGGTCGCACTTCATTTCCAATCCACCAGGGCGACCACGCCGCTGTTCGGAAGCAGGTCGACGACCAGCCGGCCGTCCCGAATCTCCAGCGTCTGGCAGCCCTCCATGCTGCCGGCGCTCTGCATCTCGGTCGGAGCACCGCACTTCTCGGCGAACGCGTCGTAGACCCTCTGCAGCTCGCTCAGGGCAGCCCTCATCTCGGCGAGGGAATCGCCCATCTGCTCTTTCAGGTCGTCGCCGGTCACTTTGATAGATTTCACTGCTTTCTTCACGCCGCGGGATGCATCCCGCACGGCGCCTGCCGATGCATAGAGCTCGTCGGCCATCTCGGTGAGGCAGGTCTTGGCCTCTTTCAGGTGCTCAGCCCGCAGCGCAGCGGCGGCATCCTTGTCGGCATCCGTCTCATCCGGGAGGGTGAGCAGGTTGACGGCGTGGTTCGCGTTGACCGGCAGCGGAATCTCGAGGTGGGCTGCGTTGTCCCCATTGTTCAGGGCTGTGATCACTGACTTTCCGTCAAGTGTTCTTGCAAATGCATACTGCTGCGTCGTAAGAGACAGCTCCTTGTATTCGCCCCAGGTGAGGGCAGGGAACTGCTTTTTCAGTCTGCCGAGGGCTTTGTGGAGCTTCGGGAGGTCCGCATTCTCATCAAAATCTGACAGCTCAAGGCAGGGACGAAGGTTCCAGTCGGAGCCCCACTCCTTGTTGCCCTCGACGCCGAACTCGGAGCCGTAGTAGACGGACGGGATGCCGGGGAGGGTGTAGAGGAGCATGGTGACATTTGCAAGATGCGCCTTATTATTCAGCTTAGAATAGATGCGGGCCACATCGTGGTTGTCGACAAATGTATAAAGGCGGATCTTATCCCCCACGATGCCCAGGAGGCGCTTGACCGAGTGGGCGATCTCGAAATAGTTGTGATCATTGTGGCCGGAGAAGAGGCCCTTGTGGAGCTCGTAGTTGGTGACGGAGTGGAGCATGCCGGCATTGGCCCAGCGCGAATAATCGCCGTGAATGACCTCGCCCATGAGCCAGAATTCCGGCTTCATCGCGTCACACACGCCGCGCAGGTCGCGCATGAAACCGAAGTCGAGCACGTCGGCCGCATCGAGGCGGATCCCGTCGATGTCGAACTCGGTAATCCAGAAACGGACCGTGTCGAAGAGATAATTCTTGACCTCCTGATTCCACATGTTGAGCTTGACGAGCAGGTTGTGGCCGCCCCAGTTGTCGTAGGAAAAACCGTCATTGTACTCGTTGTTGCCCCAGAAATTCACGTTGCAGTACCAGTCGCGGTAGCGGGAATGCTCGCGGTTCCGTTTCAGGTCCTCAAATGCGAAAAAGCCGCGGCCTGTATGATTGAAGACTCCGTCGACGATGACTTTCATGCCGATCTTGTGGCAGTGCTTCACGTAGGCCTTGAAATCTTCATTTGTGCCGAGCCGGTTATCGACGGTGCGGTAGTCGATCGTGTCGTAGCCGTGGCTGCCGGACTTAAAGAGGGGACCGATGTAGATCGCGGTGCAGCCGATGCGCTGCGCGTGGTCGCTCCATTCAGTTATTTTATTGAAATGAGAGCCCTGCTCTCCGTGATTATCGTGCGGGCAGCCGCAGAGGCCGAGCGGATAAATGTGATAGAATACGGCGCTGTCATACCATGCCATAAGTCTGTTCTCCTTTAGTTATATTTGCGCAAAAGCACGGTCTTTAGTATACCACAGATCAGTCCCCAGTGCAAAATCGGTCAACTCAGTGGGAGAAGCAGTTCAGACAGGATGATGTCAGGTCGTTTATCGGGCCATTTATTTAGCCTTTTTTCTTGATTTTATATAGCCACGCTGGGTATAATAACGTACACAGAGGAGGTGCTGCTATGCGGGAAGATGAATATACCGAGTTTAAGAAGACTACCGGCGAGTTGAACGAAGCCATGGTCTCCATTTCCGGCATTCTCAATAAGCATCGCCAGGGAAAGGTGTATTTTGGCCTGAAAAATGACGGTACGCCCGTCCGGTTTACGATCACCGATTCAACGTTACGTGATGTGTCCAGAAAGATTTTCGAGTCGATTCGACCGCAGATCATCCCGACAGTTACAACGGATATGATTGATGGGAACGAAGTGATTGTTGTAGAGTTTCAAGGTGATGACGTTCCCTATTCTGCCTTTGGAAAGTATTATATCCGCACTGCCGATGAGGATAGAGAACTGACGCCGGCAGAGCTTCGGAAAATCATGATCGGCCAGGAATATGCCGAGAACTGGGAAAACAAGACCTCCGAAGAATCGATATCAGATGTCGATGATAAGACACTGGAGAGTTTCTATCGGGATGCTGTGCAATGCGGGCGTATGCCGGATTATGGATACAATAAAGAAGGGATCCTGCGAAGCCTCGGAGTTTTGAACGGTGACTCACTGACCAATGCCGGAAGAGTTTTGTTTTCAAACAAGCATCCCATCGTATTAAAAATGGCGGTCTTCGCCACGGAACACAAGGAAACCTTTCTTGATATCGCAAGAGAGGAAGGCAACATATTTCAACTGATTGACATTGCTGTTGGGTATATCATCAAAAATATCCGCTGGCGGGTCGAAATGGAGGGTGACGGGATCCACCGGAAGGAGATTCCGGAGATTCCGGTCGATGCAATGCGAGAGGCTGTGATCAACAGCTTTGCCCACGCCCGGTATGATCTTCCTGTCCAGCATGAAATCGACATCTTCTCTAACAGGATCAGTATCGTGAACCCCGGCTCATTTGCCAACGAGTTTGAACCGATCGATTTCGTAAGCCGTGATATCCATTCCTTCTTGCGAAATGAGATGATCGCCCGGGTGCTCTATCTGTGTAAAGATGTTGAGACCTTCGGCTCCGGTATCCGGAAAATCTATTCACTCTGCGATACGGCAGGGGTTGAAATCAAATATGAAAACGCTGACACAGACTTCAAAATCGAGTTTTCAAGGATCGACCGGAATAAGTCGTCATTATCTGGCCAGGCTTATGGCCGGATAAATGGCCATATAAGTGACCTGGAACAAGCCGTACTGAGCTGTCTGCGGGATGATCCCGGGATGACCAATGCGGAATTGATCGTAAAGACAGGGAAATCCCAGCGTACGATCACTCGTGTTCTTGCCTCTCTCAAAGGAAAGGGGCTGATCACCCGTATCGGCTCCAATAAGACCGGATACTGGCAGGTAAAATGAGCTTACTTGTGGCAACAAATTGCCAACAGAAGATTAGACAGGGAAGAGACACAGTAAGTAACGCTCTTTCGGTATCGAGTACGTATAATGAATTACGAGAAAATATTCAGGAGGACGCCATGGGCATCGTAGTAATCGGATCAGTTTTCGTAGACATAAAGGGATACCCGTATGACACGTATCTCCCGACAGGCCGCAACTCCGGCCGGATCGTGCAGGTCCACGGAGGCGTGAGCCGCAATATCGCGGAGGATATTGCCAATGTCGAACTCCGCCCCACCTTCGTCTCCCTCGTGGACGACAACGGCATGGGAATTGATGTCATCGAGAAACTGAAGCGCCACAAAGTCAACACGAAATACATACGCAAAGTTCCGGATGGCATGGGGACCTGGCTGGCTATATTTGATAATGACGGCGACGTGGCGGGTTCCATTTCCAAGAGGCCGAATCTTGAGCCGATTGCTCAGATCCTTAAGGAAGAGGGCGATGAGATTATAAAGGACTGCGACAGCATTGTCGTGGAATTTGATTTGGAGAACAGTGTGCTGAAGCAGGTATTTGCCCTCGCGGAGAAATACCACAAGGACGTGTATGCGGCCGTCTCCAATATGTCGATCGCGATGAAGCGGCGCGATCGGCTGCAGAAAATTCGCTGCTTTGTGTGCAACAAGGAAGAGGCGGAGGTATTCTTCGCGGATTCCTTCAGCGGGATTCCGAGTGAGGAGCTTGCCCGGGTCCTTGTCGATAGAATACGCAGCGCCAACATCCGCAGCATGATCGTTACGCTGGGCGGTGACGGAGCTATCTATGCGGACGCGCTGACCGGAGAGTATGGTCAGACCCACGCGATGAAGGTGAACGTCAGCGATACGACCGGGGCAGGGGACGCCTTCTTTTCGGGCGTTGCCATCGGTCTCACATACGGCAAGAGTCTGGCCGAGTCCTGCGAGATCGGCACGAGGCTTGCCGCCTCCGTG
>JAFWIM010000154.1 GCA_017514845.1 Lachnospiraceae bacterium | reverse complement strand
CACAGATAGTCGACCCCGAGATTCTTCAGATAATCAAGGCGGCTTATGATTCCGCCGAGATCGCCGATACCGTCGCCGTTAGAATCGCAGAAAGATTTAATATAAATCTGATAAACGGTGCTGTTTCTGAAATCAGACATACCTGACCCTCCTTTTGCCTGTATTTCAGTGAGGAAGCTTTACCCCACCCTGATATTGTATGCCGGGTCCCAGGACACCGGCAACAATATTTTACCATGATTAAACTATCACTTAATACCCCGTGCCCGACCGAATATTGTAGTCAGGATGAACGGAACTGCGATCGCGATCAACATGGCAATTGCAAAGAACAGCATCTTGTCGGGACGGATGGAAAGAATGCCCGGAAGACCGCCGACACCGATGGAGAGAGATTCCACGCCCGTGAGGACTGAGAAGACAGCCGCGCATGCGGAGCCTGTCATAGCGCAGACGAACGGGAACATGTACTTCAGGTTGACACCGAAGATAGCCGGCTCGGTAACGCCGAGGTAGCAGGAGATGCAGGACGGGACGTTGACTTCCTGTGCCTCCTCGTTCTTCTTCTGCAGCATGATCATGGCCAGAACAGCAGAGCCCTGAGCGATATTGGAAAGGGCGATCATAGGCCACAGCATTGTGCCGCCGAACTCAGCGACGAGCTGCAGGTCGATAGCGTTGGTCATGTGGTGCAGACCGGTGATGACAAGCGGAGCATAGACGAAACCGAAGATCGCGCCGAAGAGGACCTTGACCGGACCTGTGATACCGGCGTAAACGACTGCGGAGATAGCGGAACCGATCTTCCAGCCGATGGGGCCAAGGATAAAGTGAGCGGCCATGACAGCGAGCGTGATGGAGAAGAACGGTACGAAAATCATTGAAACAACTGCAGGTATGATCTTGCGGAAGAATTTCTCAAGATATACGAGCGTGAAGCCTGCGAGCATAGCCGGGATGACCTGTGCCTGATAGCCGATCATGTTGACCTGGGCGAAACCGAAATTCCACTTCGGAATGTCGGCAGCAGCTGTGGAAGCAACGGCGTAAGCGTTGAGCAGCTGACCGGAAACAAGGGTAAGACCGAGGATGATGCCGAGCATTTCTGTTGTGCCCATTTTCTTGGAGATGGACCAGCAGATACCGACCGGAATACCTACGTGGAAGACCGCTTCACCGATCAGCCAGAGGAAATGGTCAAGACCTGCCCAGAACTGGGAGAGCTCTGTCAGCGTGTGTCCGCCCTGGAAAATGTAGAGGGAGTCGATACAGTTACGGAAACCGAGGATAAGACCTCCGGTGATGATGGCCGGCAGGAGAGGTGCAAATATCTCAGCCAGGACCGTAGCGACACGCTGCAGAGGATTCTGATTCTGTTTGGCGGCCTGCTTGACCTGCTCTTTTGAGACACCGGAGATGCCGGAAACTGCTGTGAAATCATTGTAGAATTCTGAAACCGTGTTGCCGATGATGACCTGGAACTGACCGGACTGAGTGAAGGTGCCCTTTACGACCTTCATCTTCTCGATACCCGGTACATCCGCTTTGCTCGGATCCGCCAATACAAAGCGCATACGTGTCATACAATGAGAGACGGCAGAAATGTTTTCCTTACCGCCTACGAGCTTGAGCAGCTCAGCTGAATCTTCACTATACTTTCCCATAGTCCATTCCTTTCCGCCGTTTTTACGGCATACCCATTATTTGCACCGAACTTGTTTGAACATGTTCAACCCGCATATTTATAATATCTTGTTTAAACACGATAGTCAATATCAAACAAAAACTTGTTTAAACAAATTTTGACCCTCAAATTTGGTACATTTGACATATATCTCAGTGTGGGATGCTCTATAGGGTGGGTAACAAAATTGTCTCCGTAGCGGGTGTCAATCTCCCCTTTGCTATACGCTCCGGCGGACCCCGGCCGCTCAGACATGAATGGTGAATTCCGGCCCTGTCAGGCAGATATCATGAGAATATAGTGTATAAAGTGAAATTTTTAGACTATTGTCACTTGTTAAGACCGCTGTTAATCTATATAATATAATAGCGTTATTGTATCATTTCAGAATTGCGCAGCTTTTTCTCGGCAGCAGTACAGCAATGTCCACACACAGCGGGCAGGCATCAATACAGCTTTTGCGCGAAAGACACCAAACAGCAGCTTACAGTCTTACTATCTAAAAAAGGGTCAGAACAATATGCCAAGAGCAAAATATCAGTCTATTTACAGAGATATGAAGCAGCGGATCGAGGCCGGTGAGCGACAGGCTCAGGATCTTCTGCCTTCTGAAAATACTCTTGTCGGATTTTACGGTTGTTCACGAAACACGGTCCGCAGAGCTATAGCGGCTCTGGCTGAGGACGGATATGTACAGTCCCTGCATGGAGTCGGTGTCCGGGTGATCTATAGACCGGTTACCCAGACAGCTTTCTCAATGGGTGGAATTGAGTCTTTCAGAGAGTCCGCGATCCGGAATAACAAGGTGCCGGGTACGAAGGTCCTCAATCTGTTCACGATGAACGTCGACGACCGGATCGCCGCCCGCACAGGGTTCCCTAAAGGCGAGGAAGTCTATTTTCTGCAGAGAGTCCGCTATCTCGATGAGAAACCGCTCATTTTGGATCTGAATATGTTCCTGACCAGCCAGGTGCCGGGGTTAACGAAAGAAATCGCGGAAAATTCAGTTTACGATTATATTGAAAATGAACTTGGAATGACGATCGTGACCAGCAAGAGATATATCACGGTCGAACGGGTCACTGAGCTCGATGAGACATGGCTCGATCTCGGAGATTATAACTGCATGGCGGTGATCACTGGCCAGGTCTACAACGCGGACGGGATCATGTTCGAGTATACGCAGTCCCGACACAGGCCTGACTACTTCAGCTTCCACGACACGGCGGTGCGAAAGAGACCGCTGAAGCTGTAACGAATACCTGAATAGAGTGATAAAAAAGCGACTGCGCCATTTTTATGCGCAATCGCTTTTCTTTATGCCATGATTGTGAGTCATAAGCGCGGGATTCAGGTCAACATCCACTGCAATAATTAGGAAGCTTAAATCCTGCGGTCTGATGGATTATTTCACAACAACTCTGTCGTTAAGGAGTGCGTAAGCCCTGTCAGTCAGATAAGAGTAGTTGACAAAACCTTCGCCGTACTGATTAATGAGCTCCTCACGGGATGTTCCGACCTGCTCGAGGACACCTTCAATGTAGGATTCATAATCTTCGCCCTCGCAGGCAATGTTTTCTTTTTCCGCGACCGCGAGCAGAAGGAGATCAGCCTGCATCTGCTGATTGAGACCTTCGCCGAGATACTCTTTCATATAGTCGCGTGTGCTGTCATAACCTGCGGCGGCTTGTTTCAGCGCGTCGGCGCCGTAATAGTTGGTGTACATCTGAGTGTAGTAATCATAATAATAGTTGGCCAGACCTTCCGGATACTCACCCGTGAATTCGCCGAGATTCATAAAAGCTTCCGAGCTCTTTGCGTTCTTATTACTTGACCGGATGCTCTCTTTCAGATACTCGTTGTACTTCTCTGTTGTGTCATAGTCGGTATTGGCGGCAACGAGCTCATCTGTATATTCGACCGGTTCGGCCGGCTTGATGGAATTGACTGTGACGTCAAAGACGACCGCTGCCCCGGCCAGATTTTCCGCGCCGTAATCCTCCGGGAAAGTCAGGTCCAGAGAGACCTGGTCCCCGGCCTTAGTACCGATGAGGCCTTCTTCGAACCCGTCGATGAAAGCACCGGATCCGAGTGTGAGATCGTAACCGGATGCTGTGCCGCCGTCGAAAGGAACGTCATCTTTCTTTCCCACATAGTCAATATTCACTGTATCCCCGTCTTTAGCTTCGTAGTCAGCCGGCGCGTGAGACGTCGTGAACTCTTTGATCTTTTCCTGGAGCTGTTCCTCTGTCGGTTCGATGTCCGCCGCGCTTATCACGATCTCGGTGTAATCCCCTAAAGTGACATAGTCAGAAGCCTTAAAAGAAGTGAGGTCCAGTCTTGGCGCGGAAACTTCCTCCTCCGCAACGGAGCTCTCGGTGTCCGCGGCGACTGTGCTGTTTGCAGCAGCGATACCGGAGTCGGTGGAAGCGGTATTTCCTGCTCCCTCACTGCCGCAGCCGGTCACAATGAGACCGGCGATAAGTCCGATCGATATGTATTTAGCCAAATTCTTCATAAAAAATCCTCCCTTTAGTCCTGAAAAAAGCTCTTACTACTATAATCCACAACAATTGCGGTAGTCAATAACAGTAAAGTACAGAAATGTGAAAACATAGTGAAAAGAAAATGATCATATAGAGATAGATTCACTGTTCTTCTGTGTGAGCCTGAATTTGCGCGGGGTCGTTCCGTACTTCTTCTTGAACTCGCGGAAGAAGTGGCCTGGGTCCTCGTAGCCTACATTTGCAGAAATCTCTTCAATCGACAGATCGCTTTCGATGAGAAGCTGAACGGCTTTCTGCAGGCGCTTGCGCTTTAAGAGTTCCTGGAACGTTGTGCCTGTCTTCTGGCGGATCAGTCGGGAGAGGACCGACACATTCTGGTGGGTCTCATCCGCGAACCGCGCAAGCTGGGCAGTCTGATACCTCGTATCGATATAGCGGAGGACGGACTGCACAAGGAGTTCGTGGTAGTCCATGGAGGAATTTTTCGTCAGACCGTCGACGTGCCGCAGGAGGTGAAGGAACACGATCCCCATCATGTACTGGTTAATCACTTCGTCGATATCGTTCTCAAAGACGATGGAGGCGATGATGCCCTCAATGAGATTCTCAATGTAACGGTCCTCGTTCAGCTGGAAGTGCAGGTAGTGGGGGACCGATTCTCTGGTACGGAGGATTCCGAGGAGAAACTCGGAGATAGCGTTGCCGGTGCCGACCATGCGGTGGGGAATATCGAAAAACTCCTGGCGGGCAATGAAGTTGATCGCCACGTCGTTGTAGGCGGCAGCTTTTATGCTGTGCTCCACGTGCTGGTTCATGACCAGGAAATCTCCCTTCCTGAGGACGATCTCGATGTCCCCGATCATGTGGGTCACGCTTCCGCTGCAGACGTACATCATCTCGATATAGTTGTGGGAGTGGGGCTCGAAATCCACGAATCTCGTGTGAGACCGCACGGTCAGAAGCTTATCACCTTCGAGAAAGCGGTGGCTCTCAATTTTGTTGGAGCGCTTGGAGAAGTAGATCTCGTCGCTCGGCAGAGTCATTTTTCTGTCGAGGTAGAGCTGTTCTTCAGGCGTAATTTTCTGAAGTTCTTTCATGATTCTCGCGTCCATATGATGTCCTTTCTGAAGCAGATCCGATTACAATGCTATCAAAAAAAGCCAGTTTTCAGGTCATATTATACACTAAAAAACTGTCTTTTTTTACTGTATATTAAAAAACATAAAAGAAAGCTGATATGGCACGTAAGGAGGGAAATCTCATGACAACATATTACCTTGCAGTCGACATCGGCGCCTCAAGCGGTCGTCACATGCTCTCCCATATGGAAGACGGAAAGATGGTCCTGGAAGAAATCTACCGTTTCGAGAACGGAATGGACATCATTGACGGTCACCGCTACTGGAACACCGAACGCCTTTTCACGGAGATCAAGAACGGTCTTAAAAAGGCCAAAGAGCTGGGCAAAGTTCCGGTCAGCATGGGCATCGACACATGGGCTGTCGACTATGTGCTTCTTGACAAGAACGATGTGCCCTGCGGCAGGACATACGGCTACCGCGACTGCCGCACGACCGGCATGGACGAGGAAGTGTATAAAATCATCCCGGAGAAAGAGCTCTATGCCCGCACCGGAATTCAGAAGCAGATCTTTAACACGATTTACCAGCTCATGGCTGTCAAGGTGCAGGAGCCGGAAGTAATGGCGGCAGCTGAGACCATGTTGATGCTTCCCGACTATTTCCACTTCCTGCTGACAGGCGTCAAGAAGCAGGAGTACACGAACGCGACATCGACGCAGCTCGTAAATCCCAAGACGAACGACTGGGATTATGAACTGATCGAGAAGCTCGGTTATCCGACAAAGATGTTCCTTCCGGTCACAAAGCCCGGCACGGTCGTGGGAGATTTCACGGACGAGATCGCAGCTGAGATCGGTTACAAGTGCAGGGTCGTTCTTCCGGCCACACATGACACGGGTTCCGCAATCATGGCGCTTCCGACTCAGTCCGATGACACGCTGTACATCAGCTCCGGCACATGGTCGCTCATGGGCGTTGAGAATAAGGAAGCTGTCTGTACTCCGGAAGCGCAGGCACGCAATTTTACAAATGAAGGCGGCTACGACTACCGCTTCCGCTTCCTCAAGAACATCATGGGCCTCTGGATGATCCAACAGGTGAGACACGAGCTCAATGACGGATATTCATTTGCAGAGCTCTGCGACATGGCTGAGGAGGAAAAAGACTTCCCGACACGTGTCGACGTGAACGATGTTTCTTTCCTCGCCCCGGAAAATATGCAGGAAGCCGTCCGCGAGTACGCAAGAAAGACGGCCCAGCCCGTGCCGGAGACGACAGGACAGATGGCAGCGGTCATCTATCAGTCACTTGCGCTTTCCTACGCACAGACAGTAAAGGAAATTGAGGAGCTCACAGGAAAGCACTACGAAGCGATCAACATCGTCGGCGGCGGATCCAAGGCAAAATACCTCAACGAGCTCACAGCGCGCGCGACCGGCCGCAAGGTCATCGCAGGCCCGGGCGAGGGAACCGCGATCGGCAACCTGATGGCTCAGATGATCACTGACGGAGTTTTCAGAGATCTCAAGGACGCGAGAGCGTGCGTGACGGCGTCCTTCGACATCACGGAGGAGGAAGCGCACTGAGGACGCCCGTAAAGATTGAGAGCATGGCAGAAAAACAATTGCGCTGAGAAATAGCCGCGCATCGGGCGCGGACACAGTAAGGCGCGATCTGCTGAGGAACACATAAACATATGCCCCGCATATGCGGGGCAGGATGATAAAGAACACATAAGAGAGGAGATTATAATGAAGGTTTTAGATGCTGAATTTGTACAGGGATTTATCAGATTATGCAGTGACGGCTGGGAGCAGGGCTGGCATGAGAGAAACGGCGGCAACCTGTCCTACAGAATCAAGGATGAGGAAGTCGAGTCCGTAAAAGAGAACTTTGAGCCGAAGGAATGGCAGGCAATCGGAACGACAGTTCCGGCCCTCGCAGGTGAGTATTTCCTCGTAACAGGTTCAGGCAAATTCTTCCGCAACGTACCGCTTGATCCGGAAGCAAACATCGCCATCATCGAGCTCGACGCAGCCGGCGAGAATTTCCGCATCGTTTGGGGTCTCAATAAGGGCGGACGTCCGACATCCGAACTGCCGAGCCACCTTATGAACCTTGAAGTCAAGAAGAAGATCGATCCGTCCTACAGAGTCGTTTACCATTGCCACTGCACGAACATCATCGCTCTGACATTTGTCCTTCCGCTCACAGATGAAGTCTTCACACGCGAGCTGTGGGAGATGGCTACAGAGTGTCCGGTCGTATTCCCGCAGGGCGTCGGCGTTGTTCCGTGGATGGTCCCGGGCGGACGCGAGATCGCGGTTGCCACATCCAAGCTCATGGAGCAGTATGACCTTGCGATCTGGGCACATCACGGCATGTTCGCCGCAGGTCCGGACTTCGACATCACATTCGGTCTCATGCACACAGCTGAGAAGTCCGCTGAGATCCTTGTCAAGGTCCTCTCCATGACAGATAAGAAACGCCAGACGATCCTTCCGGACGACTTCAGACATCTGGCCAAGGACTTCAACGTCAATCTGCCGGAGAAGTTCCTGTACGAGAAATAATCATTCGTTTTTCTGAGAGGTGTTTCATTTTTATCCCGTATGGGTTATAATCTCAAAGTGAATGGATTTTGAGGTCATATGAAAACACTTATCGTTATACCTGCTTACAATGAAGCACTGAATATTGAAAGAGTCATCCGCCGTCTGACAGAAACTGCCGGCAGCATCGATTACGTAATCATCGATGATGGCAGTTCTGATCAGACAGCGGATATTTGTCGTGAAAACGGCTTTAATTATATTTCTCATCCCGTCAATCTCGGGCTCTCCGCTGCTGTCCAGACAGGCTTTATCTATGCTCTGAAAAACGGATATGATGCCGTCGTCCAGTTCGACGGAGACGGACAGCACAGGGGCGAATATATCAGAGAGATGGAGAAGAGGATCGAAGACGGCTGTGACATCGTGATCGGGAGCCGTTTCGTCACGGAAAAGAAACCGCTGACAGGCCGCATGATCGGGAGCCGGCTCATAGGAGCGATGATCCGTCTTATGACCGGCTGCACGATCAAGGACCCGACAAGCGGAATGCGCATGTACGGCAGGAGGCTCATCCGATTGTTTGCGGAAAACAGCAGGATGACGCCGGAGCCGGACACTGTGTGCCACCTCATGAGGCTGGGAGCCAAAGTGACGGAAGTGCAGGTCGTGATGGATGAGCGCATAGCGGGGACCAGCTATCTGAATCTGTCAAAGAGCATTCGATATATGCTGACAGTGAGCATCAGTATCCTGTTCGAGCCGTGGATCAGGGCGGACAGAAAGCTTGCCGGGAAGGAGGAGAACGCATGAGTGTTATTTTCAGACTGCTTCTCATGGTCGGCGCGATTTTCGAGTTCATACTTGTCATCCGCATGATCAGGAAATCGGCCATGTTGATCGCTGACAGCGTTTTCTGGTTCGGGTTTGCTTTCCTTCTTCTGCTCCTTGCGGCATTTCCCGGAATCGCATTTTGGGCGTCTGAGCTTCTGGGCATCGAGTCGCCTGTCAACCTGGTCTACCTGGTCATCATAGCCCTGCTCATTCACAGAGTGTTCAAGCTGTATGTGCGGCTCTCCGAGGTGAATGACAAGCTGACGCGGCTTGCGCAGGATCTCGCCCTGAGGAACCACGGAGAGAAGTGAGGTGTATTAATGCAGTATTTAATGATCTTTATCTATATATTCTTTACGACAGGCGGCATCACGCTGATGAAAATGGGAGGCGACTCTCTGCGCCTCACACTTTCCGACGGTTTTGCGCTGTCGATGGGGTGGAAAACATTTGCAGGATTCTGCTTTTATATCATCAGCTTCCTGCTCTGGCAGCGCCTCATTGTGAAATATGATCTGTCAATCATGGTCCCGATCGTGAACGGAGTCGTTCAGCTTGTCATCCTGGGACTCGGAACGATCGTATTTCGGGAAAAAATCAGCACAGTCACGCTGATCGGCGCGTTTGTCGTCATCGCAGGCATCGTGATCATGGCCTTCGGCACACAGAGCAGGTAAAAAGATGGAACAAAATACAGTTAGACACACATTCGTCGTGTGCGCCTATAAAGAAAGCCCGTATCTTGAGAAATGCATCGAGTCACTCATGAAGCAGACAGTCGAAAGCCGGATCATCGTCGCGACATCGACGCCCAACGGGCTGATTTCCGATACCTGTGAAAAATACGGTCTGACGCTTAGGGTGAATGAGAAACACACAGGAATCGCCGGTGACTGGAATTTCGCGATGGAACAGGCGGACACCGAACTTGTGACGATCGCCCACCAGGACGATATTTATTATCCGGCATATTCCGAGAGCATCCTAAAGTCCTATGCCGACGATGCCCTGATCATTTTCACTGATTACGCGGAGATCCGGAACGGAAAAACTGTGCTTGCAAATGTAAACCTTCGAATCAAGCGCATTCTCCTGTTCTCCCTTCGAATCAGCGCGCTCCAGAGGTCACCGTTCATCCGCCGGAGGTCACTTTCCCTCGGAAATCCGATCTGCTGCCCGGCAGTGACCTATGTCAGGAAGAACCTCCCCCAGCCGTTTTTTACGGAGCACTTCAGAAGCAACGTGGACTGGGACGCCTGGGAGAGAATTTCTAAAAATAAAGGAAGATTTGTCTACATCCCCAAAGTGCTCACAGGTCACCGCATTCATTCGGGTTCGGAGACGTCCGCTACGATCGAGGGGAGCGTGAGGAGCGGAGAGGATATGGAGATCTTCGGCAGATTCTGGCCGCCATTTGTTGCCGGTCTCATCAACCGGTTCTATGTGAACAGCGAAAAATCAAACGAGCTCTGATGCGCGGAACTCCGCGGCGGATCGCCGGTCGCCCGGAACCGCGCGAAGGAAGACGCACAGAGTGCGTCGAGCATCTCGCACGATCAGAGACCGAGATTTACTGAATGCGGTGTTATCAGAACGGAAAATAAGGAAAATGTGATTATGGTTCTATCGGGTAAACTGCGGGGAAAAGCTGTCCCCGCACTCATATTAATAGTGTTCTGGGTTCTTGTATCTTTTCTGTACATCGTGCTGCCGGAGAACAGGACCGTTGCCCGGCGATACGGAGGCATGAGGGAGAACGAAGTCAAGCTGTGCGGCGGAGACACCGTTGTCCAGGATTATCAGTTCCCGTTCGACGGCGCGCGTGATATCACAGTATTCCTTGAAGGAAAAAAGCTCGGAGACCAGGAGATCGACGTCGTAATTGAAGATGTTCAGTCGAACAGGACTTTGGTCAGCGAGACGGTAAACTCAGTAGATCTCGGAATCGGTCAGCGCTTCACCTACAGTATGCCGATGGAGAATTCGGCCGGTCATGTGTTCCGCCTTACCGTCACGAACAGAGGACAAAAGGGCGAAGACATGGAGGTCAGGCTTTTGGCGAGCGGGACGGTCCGGTCGTTTGAGTCGAAAGTGAAGGTCAACGGCAGAGAGGAAAATCTTACCCTTGTCTCCCGCATCGGGTTTTGCGACGCGCATGTGAACTGGATCTACTTAGGCATGTGGATTCTCTTTATCGCAGGATCTTTCCTGTGCCTTCTTCTCATTGGTGAGAATCACGCGAGGAATTTCCTTGCGATCGGCCTTCTGTGCGGCCTTGCCTGCGTTTTCTGGAACCCGTACCCGCAGCCGATCGATGAGCCTGCCCACTTTTTCAGAGCATACGCGCTGGCGGAAGGACATCTGAACGCCGAACTGTCGGCGGACGGGAGCATTGGAGCCAATATCTCAGACAATTACGGTCTGTATGACTGCATCTGGGTCTCGCCGCTGAATACGTACGCCAACAGTGAGCTCTTTTCTGAGCGGTCGTCCGCAAAGCGCGAGTTTTTCGTGCAGCCGTATTCCGCAAATTATATATCTGTCAATTACCTGCCTGCGGCAGCAGGCGTAGCTTTGGGCAGAGCTCTGGGACTCGGTGTCGGGTGGCTGGTATATCTGGCAAGACTCTTCAGCCTGGCAGTCTATCTTGCATTTGGCTATTTTGCGATACGTACCGCTTCGGTCTTTAGAACAGCCTTTTTCACGGCGGCATGTCTGCCTCTCCCGCTGTATTTGGCGGGCAGCGTGACCATTGACACCGCACTCAATGGGGCAGCCCTGTATTTTTGCGCCATCTGCGTTAAATACATTTTCTCGGAGACAGAGACTGAAAAGATCGGCATTCCGGAGATGCTTAAGATCCTGCTGGCGGCAGCCTTTATCGCGTCGCCGAAGTTCCTCTTCTACACGCCGCTCTTCCTGCTTCTTTTCTTTATACCGAAAGAAAAGTATGCCAGAAGACAGTATCAGTTCATACTGTTCGGAGCGGGAATCCTGCTCGTTGCAGCCATGTTCCTCTGGCAGATCTATCTCATGCGGACATTCGTATTTGAGGAGGATCGGAACGGCAACGTCAGTATGGCAGGTCAGCTCGCGTTCATTATGGAGCACCCGAAGACTGCGCTGCGCACTCTTGTCGGGTCGTTTGCCGAAGGGATAAGAAATTACTTCGGGACTTACACCATGTTCGCGCCGAATGCAATGAAGGATATAACAACAGTGATCGCTCTCGTTATCTGTATCCTGTCAGACGGAAGTGTCCCCGAGGGCAGAATCAGGACCAGGCGTATCTTTGTCCTTGCCGGCCTCATAATTGCCCTTCTGGTCGCCGGTCTCACCGTCTTTGCCGCCTACATCGGCTTCACGCCGGTAGGCGCAGCGGAAGTTGATGGCGTCCAGCCCCGCTACATGCTGCCGGTGCTGCCTCTCATCTTTATCGCCCTTGCGTGTATACCGGCAAGATATCAGGGCAGGAATTTTGCCAGCGGGTCAGCATTTGCGCTGCTGCTTGTCAACGCGGCGGCGGCCGGCTATACAGTGCTGAATTTCAGGGCATTTCCGTAATGACCCGGACGAATCATGTTCCCTGGGCATTCATGTGCCCGCAGGTAATGAGCTCGATATCTGAAGATTATTCAAGTCTCGCTCGCGAGACTTGGCGCGGGATTCGGGTCAGCGCTAGCTGACATAATTCCAAACCGAATCCCTGCGCATCCTCGCGGAGCGTTTATCTCAGTGGGGGATTGTAACCCGCCACTGAGACGAGCAGGATATTGATTTACCCATCGCTTGAAGAAGCGGGGGTCTTCCCCACTGAGATAAACGGCTGTGAAAAACGAGTCATCAAAGCTCGTTTTTCACAGCCGTTTTTTGCCTCCAAAATCGGACAAGCCGCTGCCGTGTTTGCGGCACAGGGGGATATGTCCGTCAGAAAACGCATCAAAGAGTCAGATCCATAACTGCCTTGATCGTGTGCATGCGGTTCTCAGCCTCATCAAAGACGACGGACTGGGCGGACTCGAAGACTTCATCCGTAACTTCCATCTCGCTTATGCCGAATTTCTCAGAAATCTGTTTGCCGATCGTGGTATTGAGATCGTGGAAGGAGGGAAGGCAGTGGATGAAGATTGCATCCTTGCCGGCATTGGCCATAACTTCCTTCGTGACCTGGTAGGGCAGCAGATCATGGATCCTCTCAGCCCAGACCTCATCAGGCTCGCCCATGGAGACCCAGACATCGGTCGCGATGACATCCGCGCCTGCTGTGCCTGCAGCGACATCTTCCGTCATTGTAATCGTACCGCCGGTCTCGGCAGCAATTTTCTCGCATGCAGCGACAAGCTCAGCATCCGGGAAATACTTTTTGTTCGTGCACGCGGTGAAGTGAAGACCGAGCTTCGCGCAGACGACCATATAGGAGTTGCACATGTTGTAGCGGGCGTCACCGAGATAGGTGAGTTTCACTCCCTTAAGGCGGCCGAGGTGCTCGCGGATCGTCATCATGTCAGCCAGCATCTGGGTCGGGTGGAATTCATTTGTAAGACCGTTCCAGACAGGAACGCCCGCATACTTAGCCAGTTCATCCACGATTGTCTGGGCATAGCCGCGGTATTCGATGCCGTCGTACATTCTGCCGAGCACGCGGGCAGTGTCGGCGATGCTCTCCTTTTTGCCGATCTGCGAGGCGGACGGGTCAAGGAAAGTGGAGTGCATGCCGAGATCGGCAGCGGCGACCTCAAAGGCGCAGCGTGTTCTGGTGCTGGTCTTCTCGAAAATCAGGGCGACATTCCTGCCCTCGTGGTTCCTGTGGGCGATGCCGGCTTTTTTCTCTGCCTTGAGTTCGTCTGCCCGGTCAATCATATACAGGATTTCTTCCGGTGTGAAATCAAGAAGCTTCAGAAAGTGACGTCCTTTAAGATCCATGGGAATACCTCTCTTCTAGTTAATTCAAGTCTCGCTTGCGAGACTCGGCGCGGCAAGAACGCCGAGGCGTTCTTGATATACTATACCGTATATGAGGAGAGGGCGCAAGAATAAAACGAAACGGCACCGATACTTGCCGTATCAGTGCCGCAGTGGAATCAGCTGTACAGATTCTGGTCTGTTCTTGCGATTGAAAAAGCGACCAGGAAGACCAGGTCGAGGTCTTTTTCCTCGCAGATCACATCATAGTAAAGGCCTGTCGTGATAAAGGATTTTCCGCTCGGTGAAGATGTCGCAATCGTTGCGAGAGGCGCTCCTTTAAAAGTCACTTCATAGCGCATGCCAAGCTTGTTGCCCGCAAGGCCGGTGTCGATCCGGATACCCTGATCATGCAGATAATCCCAGATTTTCTTGTCATCGTATTTGAAATACGATTTTTTTGACAGGAAACTGATGATATCGTTTCCGCCCGACTCTACGGTGACGGTCTTGCCGACCTTGTGAACTTCGGTCCTGCCTGTTACATGATTTGCAAATTCGAACGGAGAAGCGCCAAACAGCGAAAACTTCGTCATTTTTCCTTCGTAGACTGTTTTGCCGCTCTCGTCTTCAAGATAAAAAGCCTGCTTGACGGTATTAAGAACCGGTTTCAGTAAATATTTAGCCATTTGTCCACTCCCTTTCCTGGTCTTTCAGTTTATTATATCTTTTTAAAGCGCCCATGCCGCTTATGATTCCGAATATAAATGCCGCAATTCCCGCCGCAGCCATGATCAGCGGAATAATGAGACTCTTCGTCTGTGTGATCAGGCTGGGATCATCGGGGTTATAGTAGATCGTCATTCTGTCGCCTTCCTTATATTCAGAAAGACCGCTGAGATCTGCCTCGTATTCTTTTCCGTCGACAGTGTATTTCACTGTCACGGTGTAGGATGCGTCGACGTGGTCGCCGTTGGCATCTGTATGAGCATCTTCGTCCATCACCACGTTCGTGACCGTGGATTCAGTCTTTATATAGTTTTTATTCTGCACGCTGGCATTGAAAAAGATAACACTGAAGATGATGATCATGATGCCTGCCGGGATAAAAAATCTTGCTGTCTGTGATTCCCGGAGAATAAAAGCAATTTTGTTCATGTCGTGTTCCTTTCGTGATTTTTTATTTAAGGGTCTTTTTAGGTATTTTTTGAGCTACACCGTTTTATACGAACGGATGGAGGGCGGGGATAATTGAGAATGAAAAACTCACGGCTATCGGTGACGGCACGGACGATATTTTTCCTCCATCATCTTACATTTTTCTGATCTGGAGTAATTAACACTAATAATATCACAACCCCCGGGTCTTTGACAATTGAATAACATTAAAATAGCGACAGGCTTTGAAAAGCCTTCCTTTGAGCTTCACGGACTCCTTCTTCGAAATAGAGGTAGCGGATGACCTGCGGAAGTATGGGAAGTGCAAGAAGCACCGGCCGCTCCCGATTGTCGGGATGGGCATGTTCATGGATCAATGGCTGTGAGAAAATCAGACTTTTCCTGAAGAAGAGCTGGCATTTCTTCCTGTTTTATGTCATAGTAGGTTGAGTCTTTGGTTCTATGAAGCGTAGCAGCAGAGTACCACGTCCATAGGAGCTGCCGCACCGCATGGGCGTGGGTGAATGCCAGATCAAACTTACTGGCCCCGGATATATTCCTGGACCATTGTAAGGGAATTCTCGCTGACCGTCGTTACGAAATAGCTGTCTGACCAGAAATACGGTTTCCAGTAATATTTCCTGAGCACTGTTTCCCCGTACTCCTTCCTGGCGAACCGGGAGGTCTTCGTCTTCACGATGTTCGCGAGGCTCCCCGGCGCGGTAAAAGGATCCGCCTCGTACAGGATGTGGACATGGTCCATCTCCCCGTTCATCTCCAGGATCACGAGGCCCTTCTCCGCGAATATATCGCGGATCGTGCCGTAGACGACATCCCTTACCCCTCCGGTCAGGACCGGGTGCCGGTACTTCGTCACCAGCACCATGTGGTACTGCAGGAGGAAACAGCTGTGGCGGTTCGTGTAGTAGGGCTGCCCTTTCTTTTTCTCGTACATACGTTCGGTTTCTCCTTT
>JAFWIM010000153.1 GCA_017514845.1 Lachnospiraceae bacterium | reverse complement strand
GATCGAGTTGATGACGTTCATGACATCATCCATGTTAATAGATAACATACATTTTCCTCCTTTTCTTTTTCACTCCTTCATGGCCGCTTACCTCCACTCCGGAATTTGCTGCACCGTGCCTTTCAGCCAGACACGAATCTAGCTAAATTATAACAAAAAAATAGACCATCCACAATTTTTGTCATGAACGGTCACAATAACGGCATAATCAGTTTGCAGTAGTTCAATCGGGCTGCTCTTGCAGTTCGCTGTCGGCAGCAAAGCATCCATCTTCGTGAGAAAAACATTGCAGGTCGGTCAGGCTGCTCTTGTGCTTCGCTGTCGGCGCAAAGCATCCATCTTCGTGAGAAAAACATTGCAGGTCCTTCCTGTGAGATCAAAAAGCGTTAGCTTTTTAAGCTCACAGATGAGGACCTGCGTTTTTCGATGAAGATGATGTTTGCGGCCGGCTTATAGACTCACGTGCAGCCTGTCTCCTAATCCGTGACTTAATTTTTACTCGGCTCACCCTCCGGGAAGATGATCTTGTTGACGAAGAAGAAGATCAGCATGGAGACACCTCCGTTGAGGACGGTCGTGCCGATGTTGTAGACGAAATCCGGAACGAACATGCCGGCCACCGCGACCCAGACGCAGTTGATTGAGTTGACGATGCAAGTGATCACGCAGAAGGCAATGAAATACCAGAAGATCTGATAGGCTACATTGCCCTTGCTGCGAAAGACGACATTTCTCTGAATCGGGAAGTTAATGACCTCACCGATGACCATGGCCACCATGTAGGCGCAGAAATACGGAAGTCCACCGTGGGCTGCGTCGTAGCCGATGATGTTCCACTTGAAGGTCTCGCCGAAGAGAGTGACATCAATGCCCGGGAAGCCGAAATCAACGTTCGGCAGACCCATAAAAAGCTTCGGCAGGAACTGAAGCATGAGGTACTTGAATACCGTGATCAGGTTGCTGACGATGACGAAAAGGCCGCCCTCGCGGATCCACTTGGCCGCGCCGGGGTGTTTTTCCGCAAAATTATTCCAAAATCCCATAACATCCTCCGATTATTCTAAACGCACATGTGTGAACCGCCACGGTCCATCAGCCCTTCAGCTTTTTCTCATACTTCTTATTCAGTCTGCCGTTCCTGAAATAGCCTCCGATGATCTGCCCGAGACCGCCGAAGAAATGCCCGTTGACGACCTTGACCATGCCGGCCACCATCTCCTGGCTGACGGCTCCGCCGGTCATCTTGCCGATCGCCCGGAACGGCATGTTATAGATGAACAGGATGTTGAGGTCCGGTTTGCCGGCAGCGTCCGCTTTCTTCTTCTTGCCCTCAAGTACGCCGTAGACTCTTCTGCAGAGCCAGCTCTTCGAATATTTCAGCTGGCAGATCGCGTCGTTGGCTGTCAGTTCACGCGTCCAGGATCCGTCCGGAATAGGTCTGCCGAGAAGCTTTTCGTACTCGCTGTCCGGCACATTGGTGATCTTGCCGCTGAAATAGGACGGCATGAGGGACTCATCATATGGGCTCGGTGCTCCCTGCTCGGTAACATCCAAGTTTCCGCGAAGTCGTATATCCGCCGAACTCGAACCGACAAGGATCTCATAGTTGCCTCCCTCTACTGCCCATCCGTCGATATCTGTATTCCAGTAGCGGAATGTCATCTCATTAAACGGAATCGTGACAAGCCGGCTCTCCCCCGCTTTCAGGAAGACTTTGGCAAAGCCTTTCAGCTCCTTCGCAGGTCTGTAGACCTTAGCCCCGGGAAGTCCTACGTAGAGCTGGGCGATCTCCGCGCCGTCGACTCTGCCGCTGTTCTTTACCGTGAAGCTGACGCCGTCCCGGCTGACTGCAAGGCCGCTGTACTCAAACGTCGTGTAGGAGAGACCGAAACCGAACGGATACTTCACCGGCACAGCCGCCGTGTCATAGTAGCGGTAGCCGATGAAGAGACCTTCGCGGTACTCTGAGGTCCTCTCCCTTGCCGGATAATAATTATAAGCAGGTGTCTCCTCGAGCTTGACCGGGTAGGTCTCAGCCAGCTTTCCTGACGGGTTAACCCTGCCGGTAAGGATATCATAAATAGCCCCGCCGCCGGCCTGGCCTGTCAGATATCCGTGAAGGATCGCCGCAAGCTTCGCGTCCCACGGCATCTCGATGGAAGATCCGCCGGAGAGAATGCCGACAATGTTCGGATTTACCGCGCAGATGGCATCGAGAAGCTCAATCTGGACCTTTGGAAGTCTCATATGTGTTCTGTCAAGGCCTTCCGACTCGCTCATCTCGTCAAGTCCGAAGAAATAGAGGACAACGTCCGCCTTCTTCGCGGCCTCCACAGCCTCGCTCTTAAGCGCCTCATCCGGATCTCCGTTTCTTGTGTAGCCGCGGGATTGGGCGACAATTTCGAGTGCGGTCTCATTTGCAGCAATGTCATTAAAGGATTCCAGCCTGGTCGTATTGACGACTGACGATCCTGCCCCCTGGTATCTCGGTGCAAATGCGAAATCGCCGATCACAGCGACCTTCGTACCTTCTCTGAGCGGCAGGATATCTCCATCGTTCTTCAGAAGGACCGCGCACTCTGACGCTGCCCGCCTTGCCAGCGCGTGATGACCTTCGATATCGAACTCAGATGAATGGCCCTTGGCCGCCTCAGTCGTCTCAAGGATCGCGTCCAGAAGATCGTCCACGCAGATGTCGAGCTCCTCCTGCGTCATGCGGCCGCTCTTTACGGCCTCCACGACCTGGCGTGCAGAGTCGAGACCCGGATTCGGCATCTCAAGATTGGAGCGGCATCTGATTCCCTCGACATGATCGTTGGATCCGCCCCAGTCCGTTACGACCATTCCCTCGTATCCCCAGTCACCGCGGAGTATATCGAGAAGAAGATGGCGATTCTCATTGGTGTACTCACCGTTGAGCTCATTGTAAGACGTCATTATTGCCTTAGCTCCGCCTTCTTTGACTGCGATTTCAAATGCTGTGAGATAAATTTCGCGGAGCGTTCTCTCATCGACGACGGCGTCCATCGCCATGCGGCGCTCTTCCTGGCTGTTCACCGCGAAATGCTTGATGCAGCTGCGAACACCCTTGCTCTGGATTCCGCGCACGTAGGATGCGGCCATCTTGCCCGCAAGATGCGGGTCTTCCGCGAAATACTCAAAGTTGCGGCCGCAGAGCGGGCTTCTCTTCATGTTCATACCCGGGCCGAGCAGGATGTGGACATCCTCTGCCATGGCCTCCTCGCCGAGGGCTTTTCCGATCTCCTCGCCGAGCGCCTCATCCCAGCTGTTAGCCACAGTTGCCGCTGTCGGGAAGCATGTAGCCTTCAGGGATTCGTTAAGGCCGAGGTGGTCGCCTGCTCCCGCCTGCTTGCGAATTCCATGAGGGCCGTCGGAACAGTACATGGACTCGATGCCAAGGCGCGGAATCGGCCAGGTCTGCCATTCACCCTGTCCGCCGAGTATAGCGGCTTTCTCTTCAAGAGTCATCCGTTTGATCAAATCCTGATGTTTCATGAAAATCTCCTTCCTATGGATTGCAACTCATCGCAGATGCGCGTCAGCCTGCCTCCCGGCGTGGGTTTCCGCAGTCAGCATCATCTGACAAATCAGGTTTCACATTAAAGTCCGCATAAGGACCTGCGAGGGATAGAGGCCGGTGTCAGCCGATATCCCCCACAAAGTAATATAATAGTAGCAGATTTCATGAATCCTGACGGATTTTGGCATAAAATGTATGAAATCGGGCACAAACGTCAATTTATGCCGGCATGGGTATGAGAGCTTTCATCTCGAACTCATCATTATGCTGCGTCCATGTCACGTTCCCGCCGTACTTCTCCACCGCCTTCTTAATGCTCTTGACTCCGTAGCCATGATTTTTCATGTCTGTTTTATTTGTCACAGGCAGGCCATTCCGGAATTCCACCAGTGTGTCACAGTAATTGGAAATCATGATAAAGAGAAAGCCCTGTCTCTCGCTGACCTGCAGGTGTATAAGCCTCTTGGCCGGTTCGGGAATAAGTGCGACACATTCAATTGCATTATCCAGAGCGTTTCCGAAAATACTGCAGATATCAGTTACGTGCATAAAACCAAGGAGCCGCCCGTCCGCGACGCAGGTGAACTGAATGTGCAGGTTCCTCATTGTCAGGGTCTTGCCTGCGATCATGGTGTTGAGGACCGGATTGCCTGTCTCCTGTTCCGGCTTATAGGCCTGAACTTCTCTGGACATCCTGTCGATCCACTCTGTCCTCTTTTCAGGGTCGATCTCCGCGCGGAGACCTGCGAGCTGATGCTTTAGGTCATGATATTTAATATTGATCATCTCAATACTGTTAAGATAATTCCTGTACTGTTCATACTGGGATTTCAGCACGGCGTTCATTTGCACAAGCTCAGCTTCCGTGTGCAGCTGCCGGATCCTGGTCTGGTGGGCATAGAGGATTGTGAGACCCACCAAATCGATGATTGTTCTGACATTGAAAATATCCGAGGCATACGTAGCACTGAAAGGAGTCCCAGGGAGAATGAAGCTTAGGTTGCTGAATGCAAATACAAACACGGCTGTAAGACAAGTAGAGACCAGTTCCTGCCAGGATACGTCCTTCACAGTGTCGCCGGAACTCATTCTCCTGCCCAGCGATATCATGACTAAATTCACAAGGACATAAATAGCCAGCATCAGGCTGATGGAAAATGCCATATGGAAAACTGAATCATCCAATATATTGTGGTTGCCGTTCGTATCAAATCTGGACAAAACAAAATACGTGATCTGCCAGTTAAGTGACGCGGCAAATTCCGCGACGAGAAATGACACAGCACAGTAATATCCCGCTGTTATCAAGGGAATCCTGCATGCGCTATAAATAAAAATAAGCATAAAAAAGACTGCCAGACACATGCACGGTACCCACAGGGCGACCGGTACGTCGTCTGTCAGTATGAGGAACGTCGATTGGAACAGAAGGAAAAAGACAGCCTTTGCCCAAAATTTAAGGTCACGTGGGAATCCTATGATCACAAAGCAGGCTCCCAAAGCCGCCATCCACTCCGCAATCCCGGTATATAATCTCGGAATATCCTGAAATGCCAAGTTCTCACCTCTTTATTATCTGGCTCCGATGTATTCGGTCAGAGCAGTCATGAAATCATTCTTTCTCGCCCGGCTGATCAGAAGCTTCTGCCCACGGACAAGACAGCATCCGTCGAGAACTCCGTCCACATGACAGAGGTTGACCAGATATCCCTTGTTGCTCCGGAAAAATCCGTGGGGGACAAGTGCATCTTCCACACTCTTCATCTTGTCGCGCACTTTATAGTCGCCCTGAGCCGTGTGGTAAATGATATTATGTCCTTCACTCTCGACATAGTAAATATCCGAAGACCTGATGCGGAGCATACCCTGGGCTATACTGATTACTACCATTTCATCGCCATGTTTTTCTGCCCGACTTACTGCCCGTCTCAGTTTTTTGGCAAATGAAAAATAGCTGACCGGTTTCACTATATAATCCAGCGCGTCGACGTCATATCCCCGGACTGCGTAGTCGATCCGGTTCGTAATAAACATAATAATGACCTTCTGATCCACTTTGCGGATCTCCTCCGCCGCAGACATACCGTCCATAAATTTCATCTGTATGTCCATGAGGATAATATCGTATGATCCGTCATATCCGTTCACGATCTCATCGCCGTCTCTAAAACAGGTCGTGTGTATAGTTTCTCCATATTCACGCTGATACTGGTCGACAAACTGCAGCAGCTGGTCGACATACGCTTTCTCGTCTTCTACTATAGCCAGTTCTATCATTTGCTGCTCACCATCTTTCAGACTCATGTCCACTTGGCAGGTTCTCATGTACGTACTGACAGAGCCTATGCCCTACTTATTTATTCTTCTGCGGGTTGGTTCAGGATTCTGTGACTGTTATTATCATTTTACCATATCCATGTAAAAATTCACCTCTATCTTTGACCGGGACACCTCTATGCTATATAATGTTGAGTGCAGGCTCGCCGCACCCGGTCATATGTAAAAGGAGAGGTGACCGCATACATTACAGCAGAAGACAGCGAGACTTGAGTTTGGAAGGAGCAATACAATGAAATTCACATACCCTGCAGTATTTAAAAAGCTTGAGGATGGGAGTTGGCACGGTCGCTTTGTCGACCTGGCAGGTCTCGAAGTAACCGGCTACAGCCTTGACGACGCAATCCGCAACGCAATTATTGAGGAAGGTGACTGGATCCGGCTGGAGCTCTCGGAAGATGAGCCCGAGATGCCTCTCATCACTGACATTGAGGACATTGAGCTTGCGGAGGGAGAGATCAAGAGAGAGATCGCCGTCAACGTGAGATTCTATGAAGGATGGGATGAATAAAATACGAGGGCTTCTCTTATGTTACGTCACCGGAGCAAAGCATCCATCTTCGTGAGAAAAACATTGTAGGTCCTTCCCTGTGAGATCAAAAAGGCTTTAGCCTTTTTAAGCTTACAGAAAGGACCTGCGTTTTTCGATGAAGATGATGTTTGCTCCGGTTTATGGAACTCGGTTGCAGCCCGTCTGAACTGTTACCTTATTACAGACTGAAGAGATCCAGCACCATCTGGGCTGTCTCCACCAGCGATGTTCCCGTATCCATCGCTGTTTTTTGTATATACCTGTGAGCCTCCGGCTCCGTCATATTGTTTCTTGCCATGAGGAGCGCCTTGG
>JAFWIM010000152.1 GCA_017514845.1 Lachnospiraceae bacterium | reverse complement strand
TGGGCTCGCCCCAGTATCTCTGGCGGTTGAACGCCCAGTCCTTCATCTTGTACTGAACGCCGGCTTCACCGATACCTTTTTCTTCGAGGAACTCGAGCATGCGCTCGATGGAGTCTTTCTTGTTCGTATAGCCGTTAAGGAAGTCGGAATTGACCATCATGCCGTCGCCAGTGTAGGCTTCTTTTTCGATGTCACCGCCCTTAATGACTTCGATAATGTCAAGGCCGAATGTCTTCGCAAAGTCATAGTCGCGCTGGTCGTGAGCCGGAACCGCCATGATCGCGCCTGTGCCGTAGCCCATCATGACGTAGTCAGCGATGAACAGAGGGATTTCCTTGCCGTTCACCGGATTGATTGCCGTGATGCCTTCGATCCTGACACCGGTCTTATCTTTGACAAGATTGACGCGCTCGAACTCTGTCTTCTTCTGGCACTCCTCGCGGTATGCCGTGATCGCATCGATGTTGGAGATCTTGTCGGCATACTTGTCGATCAGCGGGTGCTCCGGAGCGATGACCATAAAGGTGACGCCGAAGAGCGTGTCCGGACGTGTCGTGTAGATGCGGAGCTCCTCATCTGTGCCGGCGATGGAGAAGTTCACGAACGCACCCTTGGATTTGCCGATCCAGTTCTCCTCCTGAGCGCGGATGTTCTCCGGGAAATCGACCTGGTCGAGACCCTCAAGGAGCTTGTCCGCGTACTTGGTGATGCGGAGATACCAGACTTCCTTCTCTTTCTGAATGATATCGCTGTGGCAGATATCGCATTTGCCGCCCTGGCTGTCCTCATTGGAGAGGACGACCTTGCAGTGCGGGCAGTAATTGACGAGAGTCTTGTCTCTGTATGCGAGACCGTTCTCGAACAGCTTCAGGAAGATCCACTGCGTCCACTTGTAATAATTCACATCTGTTGTGTCGATGACGCGGTCCCAGTCAAAGGAGAAGCCGACGGACTTCAGCTGCTCGCTGAAGTGCTTAATGTTCTTGTCCGTGATGACGCGCGGGTGCTGGTTGGTCTTGATCGCATAGTTTTCGGCCGGGAGTCCGAAAGCGTCGAAACCGATCGGAAAAAGGACGTTATATCCCTGCATGCGGCGTTTTCTTGAGACGATTTCAAGACCTGTGTAGGCTTTGATATGTCCGACATGCATGCCTGCACCGCTCGGATACGGGAATTCTACCAGACCGTAGAACTTTGGCTTGTCGCTGATATCTTCAGCGTGGAAAATCTTTTCAGCTTCCCATCTGGTCTGCCACTTCGGTTCAACTTCGCGGAAGTTGTATTTCATACTCACTCACCTTGCCTCTCTATGCGTTCGAAATGAATCGCTTTAATATCATTATGCAATAATATCATTTACAATTTTATTTGTAAAGTGCACGCTTGGTATAAGACAGTGCTGCAGTATCAAATTGATAATACCCGCGTTGCTCGATGAAGACGACGTCTGTGCCGAATAAAGATCTGCGCAGCAGTTCAGACAGGCTGTTCCTGCAGATTGCTGCCGGCGGCAAAACATCCGTCTTCGTGAGAAAAGAATTATGTGCCGGAATAGGAGCTGCGCAGCAGTTCAGACAGGCTGTTCCTGCAGTTCATCATCGGCAGCGAGCATCCATCTTCGTGAGAAAAACATTGCAGGTACGACTGAGAGATCACAAAAGCGTGAGCTTTTGTAAGCTCGGAGGGAAGGACCTGCGTTTTTCGATGAAGATGATGTTCGCGCCGTAAAGGACCTTAGTGACAGCCTGTCCGAACTGCTTCATACATTTACCTGAATTTACCTGATGGATATGAAGGCCCCCAGATTCCCGCGCTTCCCGTGACTTGCCCTGTGCGAGAACATGACGTCCGCGTTCTCGAACGTGCACAGGTTGGGAAGCTGTATGTTATCCTCCGGAATGCCTGCGTCCATGAGGATCTTTTTATTGACTCCCCAGAGATCGAGCATGTACTTCTCCTCCTCCGCCGGGAGCCCTCTGCCCGGATACTCCAGCGGGCGGAATTCCGGATCAAAATGTCTTGCCACGTCCCAGCTGACTTCGTAGTGAGCGCCGGAAATGGAGGGACCGATCGCGGCCAGCATATCGCGGGGATCAGATCCGAACGCACGCTGCATGGCTTCCACTGTCACACGGCCCATCTGCATGGATGTACCCTTCCAGCCGGAGTGGGAAAGACCGATGGCTTGATGGACCGGATCCGCGAAATAGAGCGGAACGCAGTCGGCGTAGAAAGTTGAAAGGACCACACCGGGCTCATCGGTAATGAAGCCGTCGACGTCGAGCCAGTCGAGCGGGCGTGTGATGCCGCTGCCGCTGTCAGCCCTGCCGACGCGGAGAACGTTGGTCGTGTGGGTCTGGTCAGAGCACACGATATCTTCCGCTCTGAAGCCTGCCGCTTCGGCGAAGCGGCGGAAATTTTGGATTACATTCTCGAAGCTGCCATTTTTCCATGCCTCCTCGTCTGTGAGTGTGCGCCGCACGTCAGAGTCCGTGAGGCCGGTCATGCCTTCGATACAGCCGTTCGTGATGGCTCGGCATTCGCTCCTTCCGGGCAGTGCTTTCGGGGCATACGGTCCGCACTCCGCGTTCATGAGGAGTTCCTGTGTGAAGGAGAAATTCATGGAGGCGAGCGGTCCCCTGCTCACTCCGCCGATCCTTGTGGAGAAGACCGCATTCAGCCAGTCCTCCCTGTCCAGATTCGGGAAAGAGAGCCAGACGACACCGTCTTTTTCATGGACATTCAGCCTGGATTTTTCATCATCATGCCATTTAAAATTCATAGTAGTTCCTTTCGTATCGGAAGGTTTCCGCTTATGATCAGGGGATATAGTCGAAGGCGTTTTTGATCAGAGTGCATCCGTTATCCGTGACTGCGACGACGTCGAACCGGTATGGGTCGTACTCACTCAGACGGTGTCTTGTGATGTAGGTCAGCGCAACGCGGGAAATCTTTCTCTTCTTTCCGTAATCGACCGCTTGGAGCGCCGGCGACTCTCCGCCGGCTCTGTATTTCACTTCGACAAAGACCGTGCAGCGCCCGTCTCTTGCGATGATGTCGATCTCGCCCTGCCGGATACGATAATTCATCTCGCAAATCTCGTATCCCTGCTTCATTAAAAAATCAGCGGCTACCTGTTCATAGCCGCTGCCGCGTTTTCTTGTATTTGTCAAATGCAGGCCTTTCTCAGTGCAGGAAGTCTCACAGACGGTCTTCGGGCACAAATTTTGTTATGAATGATCTTCTGTGGATCGGGCAGGGACCCAGCTCCTTCAGGGCTTCAATGTGCTCAGCTGTCCCGTAGCCTTTGTTTTTTGCAAATGCATAGCCCGGGAACATCTCATCGTACTCCACCATCATTCTGTCTCTGGTGACCTTGGCCACGATGCTGGCTGCCGCGATGGAGACACTCTTTCTGTCTCCGCCGATGATCGGGACCTGCGGGATGCCCGCCTGCGGGATCGTGACGGCGTCATTCAGCAGAATGTCCGGCTTTACGCGGAGCTTTGAGATGGCTTCCCGCATGGCTTCATAGGTCGCCTGCAGGATGTTGATCTCGTCGATCCGTTTCGGAGGCACCATGCCGAGCCCAACAGCGATTGCCTCGTTCATGATGACATCGTAAAGCTCTTCCCTCTTTTTCTCCGACAGCTTTTTCGAATCATTCAGGTAGAGGATGCGGTGATCCGTGGGCAGTATGCAGGCGCACGCGACGACCGGGCCTGACAGGGGACCCCTGCCGACTTCGTCGATGCCGGCGATATAGCCTTTGTCTGCAAATTTCCGCTCGTAGATCATGAGGCTTTCGGTCCGCTCGATCTCTTTTTTCAGTTTCTCTGCCGCCTTAGCTTCTTTTTCGAGCTGTTTCGCGCGCTGCTTTTCTGTCATACAATTCACATCTTTCCTGACGTATGGATACGCATCTGAAATACGGGCCTTCTTACATATCTGTATTCTCGAGAGTGATCCTCCCGAGATTTCCGCTTCTGAATTCATCCAGCATAATTGCAGACGCACGGCCGTAATCGATGCCGCCTCCTTTTACAAGGCAGCCTCTCTTCTGCCCGACCGCCTCTAAAACACCAAGAGCCCTGGCAGATTCTTCGGATTGGCCTGCGAGGGGGATCACATTTTCCGCATGCTCATCGATCCCGAAGCGATCACCGATGACGCCCGGGTATGTTTTGCGAAGCCTGGTGATGAGCAGCATCGCGAGCTCGTCCTGAGGAAGGATCTGATCATTGATAGAACCGATGAGAGCGAGATTTTCGCCCACGGTGCGATCTTCGAATTTCGGCCAGAGAAGTCCGGGGGTGTCGAGAAGCTCTATTTTGGCATCGAGCCGGATCCACTGTTTGCCGCGGGTGACTCCGGGCTTGTTCCCGGTCTTTGCTATAGCGCGGCCGGCAAATGAGTTGATGAATGTGGACTTCCCGACATTCGGAATTCCACAGACCATAGCCCTGATCGGGCGCTCTTTCATGCCTTTAGCCCTGTCACGGGCGATTTTTTCGGCGCACGCTTCCTGGATCATACCGATGAGTTTCTTTTTGTCGATCCGTTTTCTGGCATCGAGGAGCATAGCACCGCCGAGCTCACGTTCGAACCGCGTCTGCCAGGCTCTGTTCTGAGCCTCATCCGCCAGGTCCGCCTTATTGAGCAGGACCAGTCTGGATTTGCCCGCGGCGATCCGGTCGATATCCGGATTGCGGGATGAGACCGGCACTCTCGCGTCCAGGATCTCAATGACAATGTCGACAAGTCGCACGTCTTCCTGCATTTGCCTGACAGTCTTTGTCATGTGTCCTGGATACCATTGTACATCCATATTGTTTACCTCATGAAACCCCGATCGATCTTCGGGTACGTCCGGAACCAGACTTTTCCGATGATATAGTTCTTATCGATATTTCCGACGTCTGTGAACCGGCTGTCCTCACTGTTGTTCCTGTTATCACCGAGTACGAAGTATTCCTCGCTGCCCAGCTTGACCGGATCCGCAGCGATGCCCGGGTTGGTCATACTGGGAAGCTCCTCGCTCTCGATGTACGTCTGTCCGTTGATCAGGATCAGGCCGTCCTTGATCTGGATCGTCTCCCCCGGAAGTCCGATGACCCGCTTTACGTGGACGGAGGAATCCGTCGCCTCGGTATTCCGGTAGGCGATGAGATCGCCGCGCTTTACTCCGCCGAATGTGTAGGCGGCGCGGTTGATCAGGACTTTGTTCCCGGCGTTGATTGTCGGGTCCATGGAGCTTTCCTGAATTGTTATGCTCGTGCAGAATACGAATGAGAACAGAGCTGACAGGGCAAGCACCGCAAGGATCTCGATGACCCACGTCTGGATGCCCCTTGCCTGATGCGAATACCAGAAACTCTTCTCGGGTGGTGTTGTCGGTTCTTTTACTTTCATGTGTTCTCTCCGGTAATAAGAAAATGCTGCCACATTATTGTATAATGCGACAGCATATAAGTCGAGCAATATATGCGGATCAAAATCGCGGCTCAGCGGATAACTTCCTTGACCTTTGCCCTCTTGCCTGTGCGCTCTCTGAGGTAGAAGAGTTTTGCTCTTCTGACCTTACCGCGGCGTACGACCTGAACGTCAGCTACGTTCGGGGAATGAAGCGGCCATGTCTTCTCAACACCAACGCCGTTGGACATCTTACGAACTGTGAATGTCTGGCGGACGCCTGTGCCCTGACGCTTGATAACAACGCCTTCGAAGATCTGAATTCTCTCACGGTTGCCTTCTTTGATCTTGCCATGTACGCGTACTGTATCACCTACACGGAACTCCGGAAGTACGCTCTTCTTCTGCGCATCCTCGATCTGTTTGATAATGTCGCTCATATCTTTTCTCTCCTTTTTACTGTGGATGTTCTTAATACGCGTATGAATGTGCTTCTCCATCTTCGGAAGCACTCGTAACAGAGGACCATCTTTTTCCGAACTTTAGCATTATACAATAGACTCGGTATGAATGCAAGTCCTTTTTATAGGATCATTCCCAGATCATGCCGGCTTAGATCCTATAGCAGCGTAACAGTTCAGACGAGCTGTTCATACGGTTCGTAACCGGCAGCAAGTATCCATCTTCGTGAGAAAAACATTGTATATCCGACCGAGAGATCAGAAAATGCTGCTGCATTTTCTAAGCTCGCAGAGAAGGATATACGTTTTTCGATGAAGATGATGCTTGCTGCCGGTTTACGGAATACCGTCACAGCTCGTTTGAACTGTCATTTTCACTGGCTTTTTTGCTCAGATATTCTTCGATGAATTTGCGCTCCTTGGGGCTGATGTGAGCCTTCGCAAGAAGGTCCGGCCTCCGGTCAGCCGTGCGCATAAGAGACTGCTCCCTGCGCCAGGCATCGACTTTGGCGTGGTCGCCGGAAAGGAGTATGGGCGGAACACGTTTTCCGTTCCACACCTCCGGTCTTGAGTATTGGGGGTACTCTAAGAGTCCGTCGCCGAAAGAATCTCCCTCGGCAGAATCCAGATTGTGAAGGACGCCCGGGATCATTCTCGATATTGCGTCGATCATCAACATAGCCGGCATCTCGCCCCCCGTGACGACGAAGTCGCCGATGGAGAACTCATCCGTCACGATCTCCTCGATCACACGCTCGTCAATGCCCTCGTAGTGGCCACAGAGAAATACGATGCCCTTCTCAATGGCCAGCTCTCTGGCTGCCTGCTGGTCAAATACCCTGCCCTGCGGCGTTAAGTAAATGACTCTCGGCTTGTAGGGCAGATCTTTGGTGACGGCCTTATACGCGTCGTAGACCGGCTGGGCCTGCATGACCATCCCGGCTCCTCCGCCGTAGGGATAGTCGTCTGTCTTTCCGTGCTTTGAATTTGTGTAATCCCTGATATTGGTAGCCTCGAGGCTGATGATTCCCTCCTCGATCGCTCTGCCGATGATGCTGGTGCCGAGCCCCTGCATGATCATATCAGGAAATAAAGTCAGGACCTGAAAATGCATTGTTCCCCCTTCTATCGTAACAGTTTCTACATGCTGCACTCGAAGTTCGTTTAACGGCTCAAAGCATCCATCTTCATGAGAAAAGCATTGTACGTCCGACCGAGAGATCAGAAAATGCCGTGCATTTTCTAAGCTCGCAGGAAAGGACGTACGCTTTTCGATGAAGATGATGATTGTGCCGGTATATGGAGCTGGGGCCTTTTGAACTGTTACCTTTAATCAGATTTCCGGAAGCAGATGCACGACGATCCTGTTCTCCTCAGGATTTATGACGAGAACACAGTCGTCGATGACCGGTATGAGGACTTCGCCGCCTGCGTCTTTTTTGACGACGTATACATCATTTGCACCCGTGATCAGAACATCTTTAATTACACCGAGCTTGGAGTCATCCTCAAGGAAGACATCACAGCCGATAAGATCGCCGACAAAGTATTCATCTTCCCCGAGCGGCAGCGCATCGC
>JAFWIM010000151.1 GCA_017514845.1 Lachnospiraceae bacterium | reverse complement strand
TAAAGATTTCCTCCCTGGGAATACCGCTGTCACGGACTGCCTTTCCGACATCTTCCTCGTTAAAGTAAGCCGCTGCGGTATCGATGTGACGGTATCCTGCTTTTAATGCCTGCAGGACCGCTTCATAGGTCGGGCCGTCGTTCGGGATCGTGAAAACGCCAAACCCGATCGCGGGAATCTTATTGCCATCATTTAATCTTACATATTCCATGCCGGAACCTCCTTAAACTCTCAATTTCAATATGTACTTGCGACGCTCCGGGTGATCTTCCAGACGCCGTCTGTTTTCTTCAAACTGCATTTCTGCTGCAGGTGCCAGTTATGTCTGCCCCCGCCGAACACGGCTGCAGCCACATAGGACTGTCCGGTCAGGACCGCCGTGTCCCCGCTGATCTCTACCGGCATGTTTTCATGCTCTGCAGAGAAGTAATTCGGCGTCCCGTTCAGAACTGCTTTGATGAAAGCCTGTTTCGGCTGCCGCATACCTGTCATATGTACCAGGACAAAGCTGTCATCCAGGACATCGTTCAGAACCTTTTCATCCTTGGAAATCATGCCGTCATACATACGCATATATGCCTGCCTGATGGCTTCTATATCTGCACTTGCCGGCATATCAGTTCCTCCCGGCTCTCTGGCCGTATACCGGCATCTGCAGCCGGTCAAGAAGTTCATCCATCCGGCAGATCTCCTCCGCTGTAAGGATGACGTCTTTCGCACCGAGGTTTTCCCTGATCCGTGCTTCCTTCCGACTGCCGGGGCACCATAGGCATGGGAAAAACCCATGCACCCAAGGCCGACAGGAACGACCTTCATAGCTGTGTTACCAAGTGTTCTCATACCGCTCATACTCATTCAACCTCAATCACTAAAACCCAATTCCTTCAGATCAGTCCGTTAGCGGAAAACCAGCGCTGAACACTTCCCTTAGAATTTGCAGCTTCACTGCCGGTAATGGAAAGACCCCTCTTAAGCTCTGCACCGGGTGCGTACTTTTTAATGTCACGCTCGCTGGATCCCATACCGCTGCCTTCATTGGTGCAGAGGGGCAGGATTGTCTTCCCGGTGAAATCAAACGCCTCCAGGAAGGTAACCACGGCCATCGGCATCGTTCCCCAGTAGTTGGGGTATGCAAGTACGATGGTATCGTACTCATCGATGCTCTCCGGCATACTCTTAAGTCCCGGACGTGCGCCTGCTCTTAAGTCCTTCTTGGCCTGTTCGATGCAGGTCATATAGACCGGAGAGTAGGGATCCTTCATCTCGATCTTGAAGCTGTCCGCATCGATCAGTTCCTTCATGAGGCCTGCAACGATCTCGGTGTTTCCAACCTTTACATAGCGCATTGCGCCGCCAAAATAGTTCTCATCTGCTCTTGAAAAGAATGCAATCAGTGTCTTTGCCATGTCTGTATCCTCCATTTCGTAATTATGTCCTTAAGGACTTTATGGTTTATCTTTCTGATGAGTTTATTCTCGCATATTTCAATTGCAATATCCAATTCAAAAGGATTATAATTGATTTGATTTTTGAATAGCGAGGTTACTCATTCATGAATACCAAACAGATCGACTACTGCATCGAGCTTGCCCATACCCTGAACTTCAGCCGCGCTGCCGAGAACCTCTTTGTCAGCCAGCCTTCCTTCTCCTACCAGATCAGGCTTCTGGAGGAGGAAGTGGGGTTTGCCATCTTCGAGCGAAGCGGTAAAGGCGCATCCCTGACGCCGGCCGGATCACAATTCGTGGGCTTTCTTTCCGGCATGCGCGAAGACCTGAAGCGGGCAATCGAGCAGGGCCAGAACTTCAGCGCCAAATATAAAGACAGCATTACCATCAGCCTCCTTGTCCGACAGGCAGTCTATTACCTGCCGGAGGCCATGCGGCAGTTTGCCGTTTCCCATCCGGACGTCCAGGTGGTTCCTATCTTCCAGTATGAAAACGGGGTAGAATCCTTTCTCAGGGAAGAAACGGACATCCTGTTTGCCCTGAAGGAACAGACACGGCAGATCCCCGGGATCACTGTGCATGATCTCTTCACGAGTCACATATACCTGATCGCGCAGAATGACGACCCGCTGGCGGAGAAAAATCTGGTTCGGGAAGAGGATCTGTATGGCAGGACCCTTATGGTTGGCGGCGGCTCTCCCGACGCGCTGCGGGCTATCCAGCACCGCCTGGTTTCCTCCGGCAGGATCGATTACTTCAACAGTGCCGATCATGACACTACCCTGACCAATGTAGCCGCAGGGAAAGGTGTCTGCCTGGCGCCGGGCTTTTTAAATGACCACAGCGGGCAATTTGCCTGGATTCCCTTTGATTGTAAGGAAAGCTTCTCCTGTGTACTCTGTACGCACAGGAATGATAACCGCAGAAGCCTTGCTGCTTTTATCAGCCAGTTAAAAGCACTCTACAAAGAGGCTGTGGCGGTACCATTCTGATGGATGACGCATCAATTTTGCAGAAACAGCAAAAAAGCACCGGGGAGAACGTGTATCAATTCTGATACGTCTTCTCCCCGGTTCCTTATCAGTTAAATTCCTTTCTGAAAAACTTTGCAGGAAAGCGAACGCTGCCATCCATCTTCTCATACTCCGCGTCACGGTCATATACCATTCCCAGTTTTTCCATGACTCTCTGACTGTTGTGATTCTCCACGGCAAACTCCCCTTCGATTACGCTAATAGGGCGAATACTGTTTACATACTCAATCAGTGCCTGGATAGCCTCTGCCGTATAACCATGCCCCCACATGTCTGCACGCAGATTATACCCTAGCGGTTCACGTAGATATTTCTCGCCCAGAATGCCCACCGGACATTTCTACGGACACATGGCGATTAAAACTTGCCGTTCTGATTCTGCCAGGTATCTTTAGCGGCGATGGTCTCCATGACATCCCTGTGCTCAGTCACCTTGCCATTCTCTACTCTCCAGAGATCATAGAAGGATGTGGCAGCACCGCCAAAAGATCCTTCGGATACAGCCAGAACGTAGTTGCAAACAAGAATAGCGTTGAAAATTTGGGGGATTAAAGGTATTCTTATGTAAGTTAGTAGTATATAATCACGCGGTGCATGTTCTACTTTCCTCAGGGCCTGCTCTGTGTGCCGGCGGAGGACAAAATGACTCAGAAAACTCTAAAGTACAGAATGCTGCTGAAAGCTTTTCGGATGCTTCCGGTGAAAAGGATAATGGCGGGGACACCTGAAAAGACGCAGAAGATATTCAAAAAAGCCTATAAGGGAGTGGAAATTCCGGAGCTTCATGATCCTGAAATCTCTGTCAGCCGGGGGGAGGTAAAAGGACAGGCAGTACTGTATTACCGTCACCGGAAGGAAACAGACCGGGTCGGGATCTACCTTGTGGGCGGCGGCATGCTGAAATATCCGAAACCGTCGCAGGCCGGGGGATTAGTTTCTCTGGCGAAGGAAACAGGCATCAATATCCTTCTGCCTTATTATCCCCTGGTTTTTGAAGGCAGTACATTAACGGATGTTTATGAAATGTTGTATGAGCTTTATAAAAAGACGCTTCGGAAATACAGGCCGGAAAACATCTGTTTCATGGGCGGCTCCTCGGGAGGGAATCTTGCCATAGGGATGGCGTCCCATATTAATGACAGAGGAGAGGGACTGCCCATGCCCGGGAAGATCTATGCCGGATCGCCGGGAACCCTGCTCCTGACAGAGGAAGAAAAGCGCCGAGCCGGGGAACTGGAAAAGACCGATGTGATCATGAGTGTGAAAGCAACGGAAAACATCTGGGAAGGCATGACCGGCGGGGAAAAAGTGCCTGAATACATGAAATATCTCCAGCTTGGCAATTATTACGGGCTGAGCGATGTGTATATGAGCTTTGGCGGTGATGAGGTGTTCCTGGCAGGTGCAGACTCTATCCGAAGAAGGCTGGAGAAATTCGGTACCCATGTGACAGTCGAGATTGGTGAAGGAATGTATCACAGTTATGCGATGATGCCTCTGGTAGAAGATGCGCAGGACGGGTACCGGCACTTTGTGGAGTATATAAAGGAATGAAGCACGAAGATTTCAACTTTCCGCAGCATGGCTTTGCGGGCCATCTTGCCGAGCCGGATGAAGGCAGTGACCGGGCGGTCATCGTCATCATGGGCGGAGAACAGAGCCTCCTTCCCGGCATCAAATTTGCGGAGCGGTTCGCAGATTATGGGATCACCGGCCTGGCGGTCTCTTTGTTTGGCGCAGAAGGTCTGCCGGATTCGCCGGACCGGATCCCGCTGGATATGTTCCTTCCGGCGGTCCGCCATCTCAGGGAAAAGAAGCAGATTGAACATATCAGTGTATACGGGCAGTCCATGGGCTCCATCTTTGCGGTGCTGGCGGCGCAGTACCTATGGAAGAATGGACGACCTACCGGCTGACCGGAGATACGTTGCTGGAGATGGCGAAATGAAAAACCGGCAGAACTCTTTGCACTCTGCCGGCAACATCGAATATCCTGATTCTATTGTCTCGTGTTCTTTAAAAAACCTATCATTCTTTCAAATGCATCTCTCGCCACATCATCTGCCCGCTCTGACGCAACAAAACAATGTGCCATCTCAAGACCTCTCTCTGCCAGCGGATCTATCAGGACATGTGTTACTCC
>JAFWIM010000150.1 GCA_017514845.1 Lachnospiraceae bacterium | reverse complement strand
GACCCACTTGCCGCCGCACTTGCTGACGATCTGATCCTGTGCATAGGCGGCGTTGCTGTTATGCGGGAATAAGGATCCTGCTTTCGCTTTCCTAAAGTCCCACCATAAAAAAATGGCGCACCATGGCACGCCATTCTCTCCAAACGCTTTTCCGTATTTTGTCCTGTTCGAATTTTTCGGGGATTCTGTGACGCCGATCTGAGACGCCGCCACCTTCAGGACGTCACTCGTTTTCACCATCGTCTTCCTCCTCGCCGTTTTCGTAGTAGTTGTACGGCAGTTCTGCTTTTTCGTTCATGGCATCGCCGCCCATGGCCGCCATGACCGGCGACAGGATCGCCATTACCAGAGCCACTATCAAAGCCTTGTACCCGGCACTGATATGAAAAACCCCGACGATGAGGTCGAGGTTCGCAATGATCACGCCAATGATTCCCTGGACTATCGTCCTCAGAAGCCTGTACTTTGCGCTGTTCGAAAAAAAGAATCTGTTCATGTATGCCTCCTATGAGATAACCTTCTGGATATACAGTTTTTTATTAGCGATGTACTCGAACTGTAGTCTATCGTGCACGACTCTGCCAGGTTCTCGCCCACTTCGCCGACGATTATTTTTTCGTTCTCGTTGTTAACGTTTTAGTTCATTATCTCCACTTCCCTATTACTCTGACTCTGACTACGGCCGCCTGTGCACTGGATACGATCTTAACCAATCTGGCACGAAGTGTATTGGAGTTACTTGCCCATACGCCGAATATCCACCACTGCGTATTGCCCGATGTCGCCACGATGTCCGAGGGCGTCTCCGTAAGCATCCCGGACGGCATTGAAATGTTCGTGTCCTGATAATAAAATGGCTGACCGGATACCCACTGCGACCCTTCAGCTGCTGCCAGACTCAACGTGGTTGACAGGTCGACTCTTCCGTCGGAGTACTTTATGTACTTCCAGTTTGCGGTTGTGCCGGTCTCGACAATAATCGGGGAGTCTTTGCTGATCAGCACATAATGGCTCCCGTCATACATGAATGTGCAGATATCATACCCACGGATGACCCCGCTTTTGATATTTGTATTTCTGTAATATATCGGACTTGCGCCTGTATCGCTGATGTTTAATGTAGCATTCGCAGAAACACCATTCAGAAATCGTATAGTTACGATCCCGCCTGTGACACGCCTGTAATTGGGTATATTTGCAGTTCTTGACAGATTAGGTTCCAATTCATTGGACTGTCCGTACCCCTGCCCCATATAGCCATTATCAGACGAGAAATGACCAAACGCATCATTGACACTTTCATATTCACTGATAAAATTGCTTTCGTACTGTCCCAAGATCGTTGAGGCAAGCGTTTCGACCCTTCCGCTGTTTGATGCCCCGCCAAGCGTAACGATCCGCACCCTGTCGGAAATTGAAATATTACTCAATACTGTAAGTTGATTTTCTTTTATCGCCATTTTGCCCCCCTATAGGATACCCGCTTCAATATCCGCACCGGATTCTGTTTGAAGCTGAATGCCTTCTCTGTTCTGAAGAAGTCCGTATTCTGGCGGTTCGGTGATCTCCATCCATGTATAAAGTGTGTACCTTTCAAGGCTGTTCACACTATAATAATTTGTGGCTGGATAATTTACACTCTTGTCTAAACCAGCAGCCTCCCTGACTTCGCCTAAAACACCTGTCATGGAATACCAAAAATCATATGAAATGATATCGTTCTGCGTCCATGTTGTTTGAGAAACATCATCGCCCTGGACATCGTATCCATGATCTTTTGCATAGTTGTATAAATATGATATGTTTCCGGAGATGCGGTTCATGTCCAGATATGTCATTCTGGCTGTCGCATTTCTGTTTGTTACCGGAGTGACCCAAGCCATCAACACTTCCCCTTTCTGTATGTAATCTCTGCGGATGTTCCGCCGCCTTCATGGGTGATCGTGATGTTTTCTATCGTGATCAGTTCCGTTACACCGTTGACCCTGTGCAGATATGCAGAATCTCTTGGCTGCATTCTTGGATCTCCCTTCCATTTGAATGACCCTGTAACATTGGACATATTTAGTATGCTTTGCGCCGCAATATTAGGATACAGTGTCTGCGCAGATTCGTTTAGATGCTGCACTATCAGTTTTCCTTCTATCGGTGCTTCATCCAACGTTATGATCTCGCCATCGTCTTCGCCTGTTGAAAAGCTCTGGATGTGTGTGTCCTTCAAGACTTTTGACCCAATAATGATCAGATTCTGATCTTCTCTTACAGAAGAACCAATGTATCTGTTCCATGTTGCGAGCTGCAAAGAGTTCCAAGGCATGACCTGTGTATAAAACGTATTCATACTTCCCATCGGAAGCCCCTCTTCCATTAGCCCTTTTATGGCAAGGAAATTCAACGCATTTCTTTCGCATGCACCAGCATAGTCTGTTTCATCAGATTTCACCGAAGCAATACCGGCATTCTGTTCCGTAATAACAGACCATGCAAAAACATCATCGTCAAAATCAAGAAACGCACCAGAACCATATATCCATGTTCCGGTGCCTACATTTGTAGTAAGATAATTACCACCATCGCCAAACGAAAGCGCAGAAACAGGCATCCGGATCTCTTTGATCTTTCTTGCTGCGTCTCTTTTAACATCTCCGCAATCTTCTTCGTATATGTGCCATCCTGCGCTTGAATAATCGCTTTCAAGTTTAGGAATGCCAGCATCAACATAATTGATCCATGTTGTTGGATAGTCTCCGAATCTGCCCCATGCTGTTGCCTTTGCTATCGCTTCACGAAGTGATATTCTGTTAAATACAAGTGATGAATTCGATGCTCCATCTTCATAATCTGGCATTATACCAATACTGATACCGGCATATAAAAGGCATGCCCTTATAAACACCAGCAGGCTTTCTTCCGTTGCTTCACCTGTATCGGAAGAACCATCTGTGAGAAGTGATGCTGTTGGAAGCTGGATATCAAGCTTATGCACAGCATCCACTGCATGAATCGTCATGACATTATCCGCCCATGTTATTTTTTCTGACAGATAAAAGTTCCTTATCGGTGACATTTCATCACTGTATCCGGCAGAATATGTGATCAGTGTTTCGTCTGGGATAGATGCGAGTCTTTCAGATATATCTTCGTCCTGGTATATCTGAAGTTCTATTTCAGACTCCGGAAGTGTCGGATTAATCAGCGAAAGATCAGAACGAAGAGAAACAACGCATGAAATTATCTGGTCATTATTGAAGATAAAATAAGCACCGGATGCCAGAAGAGAAACTTCAATCCGCCTGTCTTCATACAAAGGATTAAATGTGAATGTTGCTGTTGTGTCTTCCACATAGATGTTTGCAGTTCCGTTTACAACAGGATAATCATTTCCGCTGAATGTTACGGATTCGCATCCACTCACCCATGCGGAAACATACCCAATGGATTCTGATGCCGTGATCGTTATGGAACATGGTTCCCCAATGTTAGACCTTTCTCCCCACTTTTCTTCCGATGTTGGATGGTAGCCTGGCCTGTAAAGTTTACATGAACCATTCAAGGGATAGCCATCGCCCTGAAGATCCGTCAGGGGCATCATCTTTTTATTTGGTTCGTCTAATCTTCCATCAGCGACCTTCGCATCAGAATAACCGCTATATGTAAGTGAAACATCACCGCCGACCTGAAGCGTCACCATTATGTCCATTGGCTGGCGTATCTGCATTTTATTCGCTTCGCTAATTGTGGGCATTGATGAACCTCAATTCTAATGCTATACCTTTCCACATCACGTTACCGGAGTGGTCGGTAAATCTCGTTACCTGAGACGAAATGACCTGCGGAATGACCTGTTCTGTGACTGTTTCGTTCTGCTCGTTCGAGAAAGTCATGTCGACCGCTTCTCCGTTAAGAGCAAGTATCGCCTGGAGCTGATCCTGTGGAAGCGTGTCCCATGAGACCGTAAGATTTGAGTATCTCCATCCAACGACATCGGCGCACACTTTCCCGGTACAGGTGACGATCTCACCGGCGTAGATCCATTCCCTCTGCAGAGCGAAATCATTACCGCGATACACTTCCGTCTCGTTAATTGTAATTGTGTTGAATACACCAATCATAAGTTACCCCAGTATCTTCTTGTATCTGTCGTACGTCTTGACGGTTACCTCTCCCATCTTCACGCTTGACGGATACAAGTAATTCTCAATAGTGATATCTCCGCTGGTCTGCTGGAGCTGCATGGCGGTCATGAATCCGTTTACGATGGAATCCGCGAATGTCCCCATCTGGTCCCACAGTTCTGATAACGGCAGGACCGCTTCAGCGCCGGCCTCTCCGAATCCCTTGTTACCGATAATGGTCGGTTTCGTAAAGATACCGCCTTTCGCATACCAGTCGATTCCCAATGACGGAATGGACCCCTTCAGTAAGTCGCCTATCTTCCACCCTCTCGGATGAATAGAGAAGTGCGGAAGTTTGATATGCGGCCACCTGAACTTGAAGTGGAAGAACCCTTTGATTTTTTCCACCAGATTCCTGATAACGTCTGCCGCCTTCCTGATCGGAGAGGTGATCGCGGTCTTGATCCGGTTCCATGTGTTAGACGCAGTGTTCCGGATCTTGTTCCATACCGACGTCATGGAGCTCTTGATTCCGTTCCAGAGCGCCGTTATAAGCTGCTTCGTTGCTCTTATAGGCGCCAGTATCGCCTCTTTGATTCTGTTCCATGCAGCTGATGCGATGTTCTTGACAGCAGTCCACAGTTTCGAGAAAAAGGCTTTTATCTTGTCCCAGTTCTTAATGATAAGGACAACAGCCGCGATCGCTGCAGCCGCTACCAGCATCCACGGGTTGGCCATCAGGATACCACGCAGGAGTGTGAACGCTCTCCCGACCTTGCTGATCATGCCGATAACTCTCGGGATCGTTGTGATGAACTTGCCGATTCCACTAAGCAGGAACCCGCCTACCGTCAGAACCGGACCGAGAGCCGCCGCTAACAGACCGACGGTCGTGATGATTTTCTGCGTCTTCGGGTCTAACTGCGAGAACTTGGTGATCCACTTCGTCAGCTTCTGGACGAGCGGAGTGATGAGCGGGAGCAGATGCTTACCTACTGCAACACCCAGATCCTCGACAGCGGCCTTGAACGTCTTCATGCTGTTGGCTGTGCCTTTAGATGTTCTTGAGTAATCTCCCTGCGCATCCTTTGTCTTGGACAGCACGTACTGATACCGCAGTGTTGTCTTCTCGGCCTGTGACATCTCTTTCCATACAAGCCCCTGATCCGCCGCAAACTTTTCCAGATTCGTGTCGGTCATGACGATACCGAACCGCTTCAGCGCTTCAGTCTCTCCGGTAAAGATGCTCTCCAGAGCCTTCGCGGAATCCTCGTTGCTTGTGTTGAAGTACGATGCCAGGTCAGCAGAAAGTCCTGCCAATGTCGTAGACATTCCGGCGGCCTCTGTGTCTGTCAGCCCGATGCCCTTACCAAGCGCACCGAACGCGGATACGGCTCCGGTAGCGGCGACCTTTGACAGACCGAACTCCTGCATGGCGTTGTTTGCCCAGTCTTTGACCTTATCGGAGCTGTTACCGAAGGCGACGTCAATCTTGTTCAGATTCTCCTCGTAATCGGATGCAAGTTTTACCGCAGCAGCGCCACCACCGGCAAGAGGAACCGTCACATACTGCGTCAGTTTCTGTCCGGCGCTCTTTGCCTTGTCGCCAATCTTCTGGATCTGGCCTCCGACCTTCTCAAACTTGTAGTTGTCGACCTTCTTCAGCTCTTCCCCGAAATGCTTCAGCTTGGACTCTGTTTCGATGATCTCGCGCTGGAGCTCCATGTAGTCCTGCGATGTCTTGTCGACTGCCGGGTCATCGTCCAGTTTCGCCTGTGCGTCTTTTAACGCATCCAGTCTCCCCTTCGTCTGCTCAATCTTCTGCCCGAGCAGCTGCTGCTTCTGTGCCAGCAGTTCGGTATTCCCCGGGTTGAACCTCAGAGCCTTGTTGACATCCCTGAGAGATGCGTCGACACCCTTTGCCTTGCTGTCCACCTCTTTCAGCGCCTTGCCGAGCTTGGTAGTGTCGCCGTTGAATTCAATTGTGATGCCTTTTATGTTTTTCCCGATTGCCATTCTCTCACCCCAGCAGAGCGTCCCAGTCTGACTGAGTCGCTACTCTGCGAACTACGTCCTCTTGTTTCTTATCGGATGCCTTGTGTGAGCCTCTCTTATCAGAGTGCATCCGGTTGTACTCTTCTACATAGTCGATTACCTGACCGATTTCCATATCAGCCAGTGCGTCGACCGTCAGCCCTCTATCGACTCCTGCGATCGTGACTGTGTCCAGTCCGACGGGCTCAGTTCTCTTATTTTTGTCAGGAGCCTTTCCGCGTTTTTTGAGCTTACCGATGACTCGACCACTGCTGTGAACAGAGCCGGTACGATGACGTCCATTGGGAATACATCAAACTGGTTGAAATACTCTTCCGGAGATGCGATGCTTTTATCAGCGTTCGCCGCCATAGCCCAAAAAATGTTCAAAACTGTCAGAGTTTCCATCCCTGACACCTTGATAAATGCATCCACCAGTGCGTCGTTATCCAGCGCCGCCATGATGGTCTGCTCGTTGATTTCTCCGCCTGATTCCTGCAGCACACTCGCCCCTGCGGCCAGTACGCTCTCCAGAATCGGCATCAGATCCGGAAGGATGTCATGTCCAAACCGGCTCCGGTACTTGTAAAGCCATCCCGCAGAGGAATTGATCTCTACGGTCTTGTCTTCTATCGTGACTTCTCTAATCATTGTTTCACCTCGCTTCGTGAATCGCTGAAGAAAAGGCAGGAAGGCGGCAGCGATTACCGCTTTTCGGGAGCGGCCCTATCCTGCCCATGAGGATTACTCGGACTGCGCCGGCAGTGCCGGAACAGGCGGATTTGTGAACAGCGTGTCGTATGCTGCTGCTCCCTGCTCGTATGCCGCACGGACGATCCCGGTCCCGTTGTCTCCATTCACTGTGAACGGCAGCGTCGCCGTCGCCGGTTCGATAGTGTCTTCTGTCGTGGCATATTCCCGGGTGATCTGTCCGAGCGCGACGTTGTAAAAGATCCCGCGTCTTGCTTTCTCGTCTCCCTCTGCCTGGAACATGAAGTACACCTTCTTGTTCTGCATTCCTTTGATCTGCGCGATGCCTCCGCCGTCCAGTGCTACGTAGTTCATGAACGTGGTCTTGAACGTGTCATCGAAGAGCGCGTTCTCGATCTCTCCGGTGTAGCCGTTGTCAGAGTATCCCGTCCAGTATTTCACGTTGTCAGCGTAGAACGTATTCTCTTCGGATTCCGCTTCAAGGCTGATGTTGACGGTTCCCGGAACATGGATCGGTGTCCCCAGGGTGACTACGCCCTCATCGCTCACGTCATACAGACCGACGTGCAGGTTGCTGACGCCGAAAAGTACCTTGTTAGCCATGGTTTCTCCTTTCTAAATGTCGTAATAAATCAAAAAGACATCCTGATCTTCGATGTAGATGTCTTCCGTCTTGTCGTATCTGAATCCGTTCTCCAGCAGGAGCGTTTCGATCTCCGCTTCAAGCTCCGGATCCTTTTTCTTAAAATAGTATTCGATCTGTGTCCTGTCCTTGACCAGATAGTATGTGTTGTCCGCCTGGAACTGGTCCTGCCCGGATCCCACGATGCAGAAGTACGGGAGCTCCTGCTCCGTCGAATGATAGCCATACGCGACAGGCCGGCCCAGCGTCTGCAACATTTGAAACACTGTCATAGCTCTGATTCCACCTTTCTCAGGAAGTTCTCCACGCCGCGCTCCTCTGCCGGTTCGATGTGCCTGATCGCCGGCGCTCTGCCGTATGTTCCATACTGGTTCTTGACCACGTGGCCCTTCTCCAGCAGATGCGTCAGGCGGTATGTCGGCGCTTTGTTATACACTACGGTGTTGATTCCGCCGGCCGGGATCTTCTTCTCTTTCATCGCCCAGTTGTTCGCATAGTGCTTTCCGGCTCTCTTGCTCTTTGGCGATGTCTGCTTCAGGTCCTTGACGGTCTCCTTTGCGGTCTCTATTGCAGCCTTGTTGACGACTTCCTGCACTTCCTTCCCGTATTCTTCCAGGATCGCTCTGATCTGATCCTGTACGCTCTTAGCCATCTCCGATCTTCCTCTCTAACATCAGCTCGATCCCGTTCGGTCCCATGCCGGAGCCGTGATGCAAAGAACCGGCGTCTCTGTATGTCCGGATCACCGAATACAGGACGCCGTTATATCTCGCTATCTTCTGCCCGGCATAGTCTGCGAAATCTGACAGGCGGACCGTGATTTCCGGATGCAGATTCGCAACGGCTGCCGAATAGAATTCATTCCGCGTCACGCCGTAGATCTGGCAGAAGACCGTGGTCTCCTGCGGCTCTCTGATCTCGTTTCCGTTCTCGTCGTAGGACGTCACCGGTTCACTGATCAGTGTTATCACATCATCCATCGGATCCACCTCCCATATCGAACAGGCGGTTGTTTATCTGCCAGCGGATCATTCGCGGCATTCCTTCTCCGGTGTCGCGCTTCCTCCACATCCATGCGGCATACATGATCTGCAGGTTGTCATCATCCTGGCTGTCGAACGAGAGGATCACACCCTCCCGTTCGATCTCATTCTTGGCTGCCTGCAGGTATTGAGTCAGCCGCTCGTCGTATGCAGTTGTCGTGATGCCGAGATCAATCTTCAGCATCTGAAGTTTTGTTTCTGTCGTCATGCGCTGGCCTCCTCGATCGCTGCTATGATTTGAGCCTTTGTCCAGGACGAGCGAACCTAGATCCCAAGAGACTCAGCATATTCCGTCAGCTCTGCTTTGGTCATGCTTGTGAGATCAGGCAGCTCGTTTCCCTCGTCCCGTTCTATTCCGAGTCCGCTGCGTTTGCGGTGTCCGGTGCAAACGTGATTCCGGATGCGGACGGTTTGGTTCCGCCAATGCCGATAGCGACGAATCCTTCTGCGATCGCCGGCTGTCCGTCATATCTTGCTGTGCCCTTGAAGACTGTTCTGTCTTCGATGAATCTGGCGTGCTCGGACTGCGCGAGCTTTGTTCCCGCTCTCTCTCCCAGCAGGTACAGGTCGAAGTATCCGCCGATGATGATGTTATCCGGAACGAATTCCAGAACTTCGATGATGCCGCCGATGACCGGCATAACGCCGTTTACTCCGGCAACGATCGCGCCGCCTGCATCGACTGCCATGGCTGCAGCCACCAGCGCTGTGTATGTGGTCTCATTCATGACCCATACTTTCTCGCCTCTGGAATACTTGCCTTTCGCCGCGGCTGTGTCTACCAGGAACGCTCTGAAGAGATCGATCCCTGTCACGCTGGACGCGATGGTCTTGATGTTGGAAGTGTGCAGGTCGACCCATGTTCTTGCTGTCTCCGGATAATCAGCTGGCGCTGCTGTCTGTGCGAGTCTTGTGAAGACTCCGAGCGGCATTCTTGTGCCGAGCCCGAACAGGATCGCCTTATCCAGTGCCAGGCCGATCGCCTGTCCCAGGACGGTCAGAAGCTCGGATGCCAGGTCGATGTCGGAATCCTCCAGTGTCGCGTTGCAGATATCGAAGTATCCGCCGACCTTCCAGCATTCCAGCTCGACATCAGCGAATCCCAGCGCGAGCTCGTTCAGAGTGCCGCAGCAGTCTGTCCACACCGCCTCCGGGATGGTTCCCATGACGACCGCTCTTCCGGTACCGCCGATCTGTCTGACGTTAACGTGTCTATACAGCTTGGAATATTCCATGATGTTCTCACGGATCAGTCCGAGGAATACTTCCGGAACCAGCAGCTCTGCGCCGCTGATCGCTCTCTTCTCCTGCATCAGCTCTCTTACGCGGACCATGAAGTCCTTGACGTCCTCACGTGCGAAGATAGCTGTTCTTTCCTGCATTTCCATGCTTCTGAAGATGTTTCTTCTTGCCATTGTGGTTACATTGCTCCTTTCGCTTTCTGCTGCCGGTGCCGGCGCTGCCGGTGCCGGTTCCTGTGCCTGCTCGATCTCTGCGAGCTCCTGTTCGATGGTCCCGACTCTCTCTTCGAGTCCTGCGATGCCTTCATCGACCTCAGTGCGGTCCGCTTCAAACGCCGTAACCTCTTCCTCGACGGCCGTGCGTTCTTCTTCGGTCTCCGCTTCCTCGATCGCCTGTGTCAGCTCCGCTTCACGCGTCTGCAGCTGTTCCCTTCTGGTTCTCAGCTCCGCCAGCTCCTTATTTGCGCGTTCGAGCTCCTTACGCTTCATCAGTGCTCTGAGTGCCATTCTTTACCCTCTCTTTCATCTGCGCCCGCCAGACTTCGCTCTGTCTCTTTTCGAGATTTGCCTTCTGCTCCTGTCTGGCTTCTATGTTTGTCTCCGTGTACGCCGGGAACGTACAGCAGCTTACCTCGTACAAAGGATTGATCTCTGTGATCGTCCAGTGCACACTTCCGTCCTCCCGGAAATCGGTTTCCTCGGACGCGATGTCGAATCCGATCGAGCACCCATCCACGTCGCCACGCTTGACTCTCTCATAGAGATCCATCGCAGCCGAATCGTTCGGATTGATCCGGATCTGCCCCCAGAGTCCATGAGCGTCTTCCCGCAGCTCCAGAGTCTTTACTTTGTTCCGACCCAGGACCAGCGTCGTGTCGTGGTTGATGAGCGCCCTCACGTCTCCTCCGAGCGCCTTTTCAAATGCGCCCGGCGCGATGGACTCACTCATTCCATATCCGATGTCGTAGTTGCTATTAAAAACGGCGAAGTATCCTTCGATGATCGGATCCTCGCCGTCTTCCCGCGTTGTGAAATCTGTGCAGACCATGCGGATCTGCCGCTTCCCTATACCGTCCCTTTTCATTGTGTCCCTCCGTTCAGTTTGTTCTGATCTCCCAGTCTGTCGGCCGGGATATAGTTCTCTAGCATTACCAGCTCGTTGAGTCCTTCTCTCGGTCCCATGCCGATCCGGTCACGCACTTCGTTTCCGTCGACGATCCCCTGCTTTCTCAGCTCGCCGTATACGTTTGCGATCGTCTGCAGATCCCAGTCCAGCAGACTCAGCTCGTTGAATCTGAGGTACCAGTCCGGGCTGATGATCAGTTTTCTGGTCATCTCCTGCGCGATCTCCGTCACGATCGCCCGGACCTTCGTTCTGACGAAGTTGTTCCAGGCTTCCTGATCGTAGTCTCCTACGCCTAATAAAAATGGCGGCACGCCGATCACGGCAGCCACCGTCTTCTTGTCTATCTCTACTGTGTCCGATATGGCCAGATCCGCCAGCGTCAGCGGCCGGATCTCCTTCACATCGATCTGCTCGCCCGGAATCACCCATGGTTCTCCCGCACCTTCTGTCTGTACGTATTCCTGCAGCATCTTCTTCCGTTTTTCCGGATCAGAGAAGGAATCATTCATCGCGTCGACCTTGACGATGATTGACGGTTTCCACTTGCTCTGCAGGAAGCCCTTCTTCGTCGCCTCTGCCTGCTTCAGATTGTCCGCGATGCTCTTCAGCGACACATTGATGCCTTGGCCCTTCCACAGATAGAGCTTGTCCGGGTTGTAAGTAAAGTGCAGGACGTCGTCCGGCCTGAATGCCTTCCCGTCGATCCATACCTGGTAATCGCTGTATCCGATCGGAACGAAAGACACCCGGTCCGCTGCGATCGGCTCCAGCTCCCGCAGGTACCCTGCGCGCGTATGCGGCAGGACGACCGCGTTCCCCTTGCCGTACAGCAGAAGATTCATGACGATGGATTCCATCCATGCCTTCCTGGTCATGTACGGCATCGGCGTGATGTCTATCATTCTGGATAACTCGTTTTCGATCCGGACGTCCCCGTCCGGTGTGTTCATCATCAGATGGATCGTGATCGTTCCGATCAGCTCCGCGATGCTCCTGCAGGCCGTCATGATCTCCGGGTTTTTGTCCAGGGAAGTATACCCCTGAACGCAGAGCCCTTCTTCTTCCTGTCCGATCAGGATCCCGATCGATGATCTTGATCTTTTCTTAAATGGATTTCTCATCTGCCATCCTCTCATTTTGCGCACGGCGCCAGATAAATCCGCCCGCCGTTTTATACTTTCCGTGTATCGCGAGACTTATCCCGCTTCCACGCACTCCGGTTTTCTGCGTCGCTTCTTTTCTCGATCCGTATATTGCTATTAGCTCTCCGTCAGTTGAATATTGAGCTACTGGCTTATGATGAGCAGCAGCGCATCGACGCACGCCGGTTCCATGTTTTATATTTTGTAAATGCGTTATTGCCTCGATGTTTTCAATGTGATTGTTCTTTTTGTTCTCATCGATGTGGTTGATTTCTGTATTCTCTGGGATAGGTCCGAAAAAAGCCTCATATACCAGCCTATGTACCATGAGCTTCTTGTCCCTTCCGTCTTTGCACAGTTTCACCCTCAGATAACCGTCTTGGTTTACAGTCGCCTTTTTGATTCCGCCGGATGTCCCTTTTCGTCTTGTGCTGCGGATGTTTCCGTATGAACTTACTTCATAAAGTCCTTCGTACCCCGGTATGTCTCTCCAAATCTCTTTTTTCATCGTTTACCTCCTGTCGTAAACTTCCTGATAAAATATCGGCGGAGAAGATGGTCAGGAACTCCACTTTTCGACCCGTCGGCCTATCTCCGCCGTTATTTACTTTCTAACCCCACCACTTTCTGATTTTCTCTACCTGCGTGTGCGCTTCGATCCAACGTACACAAGCAAACACCGCCGCGTCGAACAGGTCCATTCTCATGTTCGGTGCAATCTTCTCGTACTGGATCATGTCGTCCGTCTTTTCTACGGCTCTCACGTTTGAGACGCAATATTCGAACGCCTCAGAGTGCAAGTAAAAAAGTCGGCCATCCTTTGCCGACTTCTCTATTCTTCTGAATCCTTTGCTTTTTATAAAATACATTTGCGGCTGCTCTCGCAGTCTGAACCCCGCCGACTTCATCTGCGGAACGTATTCCTCGCCGGAGAACTTCCTGTCAAAACCGACTTCTTGGATCCTGAACCCCTTCTTTCGCATGTCAACGAACCAGTTGACTGCGTCCGATACGTTTACCGTCGGATTGTTGCATATCGTCAGCCATCCGTCGTCCTTCCATCCGAACAGCGGGATGTTGTCCTCGTCCGCCTTCTTCGCGGCCTCTGTGACCGGGAAGAACCCGTGCGTGATGATGATGTCCACATCCTCTTTGTCGTAATGTCCGAACAGCGCCGTCGCTGTCAGGTCGTACATCCTGGACAGGTCCGCGCCGCCGTACCATGTGATGTCCATCTTCGCCAGCTGCTGCAACGTCCAGTTGTAGTTGTTGTCGCTCCGCTTGAACTCGTCCAGGTCGAACCAGCTTCTCATGCTGCTGGTGTATATGTTCAGGGACCGGGACAGGAAGTCCTTTCTCTGCACCGGATCGTTCATCGCCTGCAGCGATTCCTGCAGGATGTCCTCCGGCCGGATCGTGACTCCGTAGTTCGGATTCGCCTTTTCATGCTGCACCGGATTCGTGAAGTCGACTTCGCCTTTGTCGTCCTGGTCTGCCCTTGCGACGAACGAGAAGAAGCTGTCGTCCTTGATCAGACCTGCGCTTACCTTTACCGCGTATTCCTGCCGCGCATACCCGAAGCTGTTGACGTTGTC
>JAFWIM010000149.1 GCA_017514845.1 Lachnospiraceae bacterium | reverse complement strand
CGGACATCTCTGTCCCCTTATGATAATCAAGACTCTTTTTGCCGGTCGCAATCCTCAATTATACCTGAGCTCCGACTCACTGCTGGTTCGGACGATTAATGCGCAGAATTAATGTACTCGCCATCACCAGTCCAGCTAATTACAGTATACATCATATCCTCTTTATTATCAATTATATTGATGGCTTTATAATTTCTATAAATTTCCATTTATCATTTGCAAGTGCTATAGTGTACATAAAGAAAAGCACAAGCCGGCAGCAGAAAGAGAAACAAAATAAACCGCAGGGAGCATTTGCTCCACCAAAACGCAATAGAGCAAATGCTCGGGAAGAAGAGGTAATCATGGAAATCAATGCACTGCTTATGGGATCAACCGATAACGTCGTCACATGTGTAGCTGACGTCCCCAAGGGAGCCAAAGTCACCTACAGAAAGGGAGATGAAATTCTCTCTCTCATCGCTGAGGAAGACATCCCCTACTGCCACAAGATCGCACTCACAGACATTCCGAAAGACGGCGAGATCATCAAGTACGATGAGAGCCTCGGCCGCACTTCCGAAGCCATTAAGAAAGGTCACTGGGTCGCGCACCACAACCTTTTCAGCGTCGCCAGAGACTACGACAGCGAGATGGCGGGAGCTGACTTTGAGATGTGCGCTAAGCAGTCCGAGGGCGCTCCGGATCTTCCGGCCTTCAAGTTCCTCGGCTACAGAAGAGCCGAAGGCAGGCCGGGCATCCGCAATCACGTCCTGATTCTTCCGACCTGCGCATGCGGCAGTGAGAGCAGCCGTATCGTAGCAAGCCAGGTCCGCGGCGCCGTGAACATCGTCTTTAACACCGGATGTTCAGATGTTGCTGCCAATACAGCCATGAGCCAAAAAGTCCTCACCGGCTTCGCCTGCAACCCGAACGTCTACGGCGTCGTCATCATCGGCCTCGGCTGCGAGACAGTCCCTCACAAGAAACTCAAAGAGAAGATCCAGGCGATGACAAGCAAGCCGGTCGTCTCCTTCGGCATTCAGGATGAGGGCGGCACACTCAAGACAATAGAGAAGGCAGTCCGCGCTGCAAGAGACATGGCAGCGGAAGCGGCAATGCAGCCGAAAGAATGGTTCGACGCCTCTGAATTCTTCCTGGGCATCGAGTGCGGCGGTTCCGACGCAACTTCCGGCATCGCAAGCAACCCGGCAGTCGGCGAACTCAGTGACATCCTTGTCGACATGGGCGCTACATCTATGATGAGCGAGTCCATCGAGTGGATCGGCGGCGAGCATGTCCTTGCCAAGAGAGCTGCAAATCAGGAAATCCAGAACCAGATCATCGAAGTCTGCAAGGCTTACGAGGAGCATCTCGAAGCAGCAGGTCAGGACTGCAGAGCAGGCCAGCCGACACCGGGCAATAAGGCAGGCGGTCTCTCCACTCTCGATGAAAAGAGCCTTGGCTGCATCAGAAAGGGCGGCACGCGTCCGATCAACGAAGTCCTTGAGCAGGCAGCGCGTCCGACAAAGAAAGGCGCAATCGTCATGGACACTGCCGGATACGACATCTCCTCAGTAACTTCCATGGTGGCTGCGGGCTGCCAGGCAGTCATTTTCACAACAGGCCGCGGAACACCCACAGGCAATGCGATCGTTCCGGTTCTCAAGGTCACAGCCAACGGAAGAACATACGCATGGATGGAAGATAACATGGACATCGACCTCAGCCCGATCGTTCGCGGCGAGAAGACCTATCAGCAGATGGGAAGAGAGATGGTCGATACGATAAAAGACATTTGCAACGGAAAGATGACAAAAGCGGAAGCATACGGTTTCTCAGACATCGCTGTAGATCATGTATGCAGATACATTTAATTCGAAATATGGGAGGGATAAAGAATGAATCCAATTAAGAAATGGAACAGCCTCAGCCTGTTCACAAGAATCATGATCGGTTTTGTACTCGGTATCGGAGCAGGTCTCGTCCTCGGTGAGAAGGCCAGCGCAGTCGCTTTCCTCGGAACTATTCTGACACGTCTTCTGACCATGGTCGTCGCGCCGCTGGTCCTCGGTCTCCTCATCTGCGCCGCTGCCGATGTCAAGGATTTCAAGACCCTCGGCAAGATTGGCGGCAAGACGCTCGGCCTCTTCCTCGCGGGTACCGCGTTAGCGGTCGCGATCGGCCTTGTACTCTGCAATGTCATGCAGATCGGTGCCGGCTTCGTCATGGAATCCACCACCCCCTACGACGCCAGCGAGATCCCGAGTGTTGCTGAGACACTCATGAACATCATCCCGACGAACCCATTCAACGCCCTGAGCACACAGAACCTGCTTCAGATCATCTTCTTCGCTCTGCTTCTCGGCTTCGCGCTCATCAAGCTCGGCGACAAGGGTGCTCCGGTCCTCGACTTCTTCCGCGCCTGGACAGAGGCATGGAAAGAGATCACGAACATCGTTCTCGAGTTCACTCCTTACGGCGTATTCGGCCTCATGGCTGATATCGTGGGCAAGTACGGCATGGACGTCATGCTGCCCTACATCAAGACAATCGGTGCCTGCTATCTTACCTGCTTCCTGTTCACGATATTTGTACAGGGCGGTCTCATGGTCGGTCTCTACGGCGGCATCAGCCCGATCAAGTTCTTTAAGACGATGAAAGAGGCGATCCTGTTCGTATTTGCAACATGCTCCAGTGTCGCAACGATCCCGCTGAACCTCAAGTGCACCAAGAACCTCGGCGTAAGTGAAAAGATTGCAGACTTCTGCATCCCGTTCGGCGCTGTCATGAACATGAACGGCACAGCGATCTATGAGGCGGTCGCAGTCGTCTTCGCCTCCCAGGTCTTCGGCATCCATCTGACCGTCGCGCAGCAGGTCATGGTCATGGTCACAGCGGTTCTGGCTTCCATCGGTACAGCCGGTATCCCGGGCTCCGGTCTGGTCATGCTGACAATCGTCCTGAACGCAGTCAATCTTCCGCTCGAGACAATCGCGCTCCTTGCAGGTATCGACCGTATCCTGAACATGGCCCGCGTTATCCCGAACATCGTCGGCGATGCTGCGGTGGCAGTTGTGGTCGCAAAGAGCGAGGGTGAGCTTCATCCTGAGCTCGTTAAAGAAGAGGAATAAGACCCCATTCCTATAAAAGGCCCCCGACCGGGGATCATACAGTTTCAGACTAGATCTTGAGACATCATTGCATGAAGCTGTGTGAGATTCGGTCGGGGGTTTTAATTTGAGTTGCTACTGGCCTTGGACCCGATCAAGCTCGCCAAGATCAAAGGCAACCATTGCGCCTCAGGAGCAGGATTTCAGTTGCCTCCGCCGTTGACCTGATGAAGCCCGCTATCATAAAAGGCAACCATCCACTGGATAATCCATTGAATAGTTGCCTTTGATATTTATAGCTTATGAAGAAGCAGTGAAACATCTACCGCAAGCGGAACGCAGCTCAATTTAACCTGTTATGGCTCAAAAAGCAAACAAATTAAGCCCCGTCACCTCATCCGGAACTCGACCCACTTGCCCATTGATCTTCCTGATAATGATCTCCGCAGTAGCGCTGATATACGCTTCGCTCAGATGACCACCGAAAACCGCGCCGGTCTCGTTCCCTGCGCACATATGCACGTGAAGGTAAGGCTTGTCATCTTTTCTCGTAATCGTCCCATGAAGGGATGTAATTTCATAAGAGCCTTCAAAGGTATTCGGCTTGAATACCTTCTCTTTCACATCATATACTCCGGTCGTGAACTTGTTCACTGCACCGAGACCCTCTATTTCAGCAAGCTCAAGATTCTCTTTTTCTGCAATTTCAAGCAAGCTGCGGCATATCTCCTCGCCCGGATCGAGCCTAACTACTAATGTGTCATCAAATGTACGATATTCCATATGATACCTCCTTCTAAATGTCATCTTCACTATTATTTTTGTCTATTGGTATCGAGTTACAAGCAGGTCAGAATGCACAAGACATCTATACTTACATCTAACAATTATTATACATGCAAGCATCGCATGTGTCTAAGGTTTCATCCTTTCAGGTGTCCCAAGATATACTCACTGTCTACTCAGCTTCTCTGTCATCCTTGCGCTGACGAGCCTTCTTCTCACCAAGCCTCTCTCTCACCCTCCTCGCAACCTCATTCTCCTGAGCAGTAACCTCATCGCCCCCTGCATTCCCATAGATAACCCTGTAATAAGCCCTGAAAACGTCCCTCAGATCATCTTTAATCTCCTCCGGCGCTCTGTCAACATAGTCAGACATAAGCCCTCTGTCTGTAAAGCCCTCGGAACTCTTCTTGATACTTCTTCTGATTGCCGCGACATCCATAAGAAGCTTCTGCTTCGGTGTGCCACGGCTGTAGCGCAGTCTGCCAATCACATGCGCTCCGATGATCAAAGCAGCAAGCAGTACAAGCACACTAATGACCAGAGGCAGTACGACTCTTACCAAGAGCGGAGCCAGCATTTCTGATGCCTCCGGAGTATTGTCGCCGGTCTTCTCCGGCCGTTCCGGCACGGGTGAGACAGTATATTCTTCACGTGGGGGTTCCTCCCTCGTATCCTTCCTATGCCAGGTGAAATCAACTGCGGTCCTCATTGAGGCTGTCGGTTCAAATGGCACCCAGCCCACATTTTTGATATATGCCTCAGGCCAGGCATGAGCGCAGCTGCCGCTCACCTCGTAAGACTCCTGTTCTTCAAATGGAAACTCATATCGATACCCAACAACCACCCTCGCAGGTATCCCCGAAAGTCTCAGCAGCATCACCATGGAAGACGAATAATGTACACAGTAGCCCTCCTCCGTCTCAAAGAGAAATCTGTCAGCTATGTCCGCCATTCCCTCTGCGGTGGTGAGGTCAGAATCAGGATCGTGACCGCCGACCGCATCTAAGTTGTACGTATATTGTCTCAGATAGTTCTCAATGAGCCTGCACTTTACATAGTCAGAAGGCGCGCCTTCTGTTATAGACTCCGCAAGTTTCATCATCTTGTCGCTGGCTCCGGATGTATCCATATACATGGAAGACAGCCCAGCTGTATCCCTGCTCCCAAAAGGCAGCACAGTTGTATCCCCTCTCTCAAAAGGCAGCACAGATGAATCCCCGTTCCCGGAATGCAGCCCAGATACATTTCTGCTCCCGGAATGCAACTCAGAGGCATCCTCATATAAGGAAGCCATCTCACTCATTCCCTTCCTAGCAGCCTCGAACTCCTCCTCACTCATAATGCTCTCAAAATTGATACTGTATAGCTCAGACGCATAATCGCAGGCTTCCTGATAAGTAAAGTCTCCATCCACCTGCAGATCCTGCCCATTCCTAAAGAGATCAATCAAATACGGGCTGCCATAATCCATATCCAGCCACGTAGCATGTATCTTGTATCCTTTTTTGTGCCGTTTACTTCCAATGCCGCCAGTGATTCCTTTTTCTCCGGCAATCCTCCCCTCCCCATCCGAAAGGATGAGAGAATTAGCCGGAGCAATCACATCCGCGGTATTGAGGTACACATACTCCTCATTCAGTATTGAGACCCTTGAAAAAAGCGCCGCCTGCTCCCTGTCGACCCCGCTGTCACGCATGAACTTCAGGAAACTGACCAACTGCTGCCTGTCTACACCTCTGCCGCCTGCAAGGTAGAGCACGCGCCGCATTTTCATATTCTTGTGACTGGTCTCATCTTCATAAACATAATAAGGTTTCTCGTGAGTGCTGAGCATCAGCTGTGTCTTCTCGGACTTAATTACACTGCCGCCATTTATGGTCAGCGAACTGTATTCCGCGCTGTAAGACGTGCCGCCGAAAAAGGACGACATATAATACGATACACTGTCAGCGACACCGATGACTCTATCGACAAAGTTTCCACCGATCCGCACCACCGGGTCCCAGTTGATCGGCTCCCTCCGCATCGGAAGAACGAGCAAGATGATTCCAAGCAGAACAAAATAGTGGAACGGAAAAGCCTGACTCTTTCCAGGCAGAACCGGAAACGCCTGCCCCTTTCTCTCGAACAGAAACTTCTGCAGAGCTGCCAGAGTCATGATCACAAGAATGACGCACAAAATCATATCTGTCGAGTACTCACCGGCAAGCAGCCCCGCTCCGAAATACAGATACAGAGAAACAGCGTCAAGAAGGAAGATACTAACGTACAGCACAGTATCTCCGCGGGGCAGGATTCCAAGCAGAATACGAGCGACTGCCGCAAGAACCACTGTATAAGCAATGTACGAGAACGCGTCAGAAGTTCTCAGAAGGAAGAACAGCAAAATCGCCGGGAGCAGCACAAAAAGTGAGGCCGCCCTGCTCCTCACGAAGAATTTGCATATGTATTCAAGCACGCAATAAAAGAAGAAAAATGAAATGAAAGAAAGCGCGAGGGGAGTTCTGTGGAGGTCGGGGCTTATGCCATTTGCAAGAGCGAACACTTCCATGCAAATGATAAACAGCGCAGCCGCATATAAGTGCCCCTTCACCTCGGTGACAACATAAGAAGCAACGTTTTCCCGGCTCACATCACCCGCAAACAGAGAATTAAAGCTCCCCATCGTTGCGGGCTGAGAAGCGATGTTCCCCTCGTTCTCAGGCTGCAAAGCGACGTTCCACTCATTCGCAGACTGCGATGTGATGCCCCTCTCATTCGCAGACTGCGATGTGACTTTCTCCCGGCTCGGGATCTTCTTTGATAAAAATCCAGGTCCCAATGTCATGTGCGCCGCTCCTTTTGCCCTCAGCCAGATCTTGAATCTTTTTGAATTCCTCCTCGGAATTGTAGAAAATCCCGTCCGCTGCGATTGAATAAAAATCCATAAAACTGCTGTGCGAGTCCACAACGGACTCACTGACTTTGCCCGCGGGGTAAATCAGCCGGACCGGCAGATTCTGATGGGCAAAATGCCAGGCAGCAGATACGATAAACTCCAGAAAATAATCGCGCTTTTTCAGGGACTCGAGGTCCTGGCTGTTGTCCGGCACGCGCGCGGCCTGGGCAACAATGGTCACCGCTCTCTTCTCCATCTTATCCGGCACTCTGGTCACAAGCTCCGACAGCCTTGCCGATACTTTCCAGTTGATGGAATGCATCGGATCTCCTGCCCGATAGGGCCGCATGTCACTGCCCGGAATGGTCTCATAGAGCCTGTTGCTCTTGAGTCCCGTGCTGTTCACAAGGTTCTCCAGATCCAGGACTCTGTCCGCGATGTCTGTGATCGGAGGGCTGACAACCGCCCTGAAGGTGTAAGGCACGATGCACAAGGCTCTGAAAATAGAAAACGGGTCGGTGAAAATGACAGTGTCGATGCCTATGTTGTAGGAGCCGGCGTATTTGCAGCTGATGCCCGAGACAAGTTCCTTCTTTTCCAGGGTGCCGAGCGAAATCTCCTGCCCGTCAGAAATTTCATAGAGGTCGCACCTGTCGCTGAATGTGCCGAGGCGCATCCTGTGGATCGGCAGGATCCCGGCGTTCTCGATGATCGCCCGGTATCTGTGATCTTCATTTTTGCTGACCCTGTGCAGGTCAATTTCCTGAAAGATGCGAAGATACCTGTAATTAAGAAGTATGTAGACACCTGAAAGCGGCAGCATGAACAGGATTGCATAGAGCCAGGCAAATACCAGCGGGCCTCCGTAAAAGCTCGCAAGGACCAGGCTGGCTGCCAGCACAGCGATATAGAGTATAAGGCTTTTTACATTTATACTAATTCTCATAGCCCTGTTACCCGCTCCAACTTACGAAATCGAACTGTATTCGATCACCCTTAAAGACACAGCTGCCCTCACCAACTTAAAACTGACTTTCATCATGCACATTAATGCATCCGTCTGCCTCACAGCAACGTCAATCTGTTACAACCCGCCAAACGGAATTCTAGCTGTATCCGCCTGTCTCACGGCAACATCAATCTGCCCTAACCTGCTAAACCGATTCTGGAACTACATCCGTCCGCCTCACGGCACCGTCACCTGCCCGAGAATCTTACTTACTATGTCTTCCCCTGTCACCCGGCTGAGCTTCGCCCCGGTCGAGAGCACAAGTCTGTGGGGGAGCGTCATAGCCGCCGCCTGCGCAATGTCCTCGGGAACACAATAATTGCGGTCATCTATATAAGCAACCGCCTGAGCACATCGCAGCAGCGCAAGCAGGCTTCGCGGTGAGGCCCCGCACGCAATCTCAGCCCGCTCCCGCGTCGCCTCCGCGATTTTCACCGCGTATGCCCGCAGATTTTCATGGATGCTCACCCCGGCAGCTTCCTGCCGCATTTCCATGATATCTTCAGCAGTAAGGACAGGGTGAGTCTCATCGTGAAGCTCGCCCGTGAGAAAACGCCTTGCCATGTCCTCCGATGCCTTCGTGTCGGGATAACCTATGGACAACTTCATCATGAATCTGTCGAGCTGCGACTCAGGCAGCGGATACGTGCCCGCCATCTCGACAGGGTTCTGGGTACCTATGACCATGAAGGGCTCCGGAACTGCCATGTCCTTTCCGTCAATCGTGACCTTGTGCTCTTCCATGACTTCAAGGAGGGCTGACTGGGTCCTTGGCGATGTTCTGTTGAGTTCGTCTGCAAGGACGATATTATTTGCAATCGGACCCGGCATGACTTGAAAAATCCCCTCTGCAGGCCGGTAAACGGAAAAGCCGGTGATGTCCGACGGGGTCGTGTCCGGGGTGCACTGGATTCTTGCAAATGACAGCGACACCGAATCCGCGAGCGCCCTTGCCAACGAGGTCTTTCCCACACCCGGCACATCCTCGATGAGCACATGTCCGCCGGATAACAGGGCGATAATGAGCTTGTCGATCACGTCACCCTTGCCGACGATTCGCAGTTCCATGCTGTTTTTCAGCTTTCGCACATTTTCATTCATAATACATCCTCAATCTTCACATCCGGAGTTCCTGTGGACCTCTTTTATTATACTATGAGAATCACACGTTAGGGACGGTTCTTTACGCGAGATTTCTCACGTAAAGAACCGTCCCTGTCTCATTTTCATTATAGATTTCTTGCTCTGTAAAGGAATGTCACGATCTGGCCTCTTGTACAATTCTCGTCAATGCCGAAGGTCCCCTTGTATGATAAGCAGTAATATTCGATTTATCTCAGTGGGGAAGACCCCCGCTTCTATAAGCGGTGGGTAAATCAATATCCTGCTCATCTCAGTGGCGGGTCACAATCCCCCACTGAGATAAACGCTCAGCTGCACAATGCTCCACCGGAGCATTGTTACGCATGCTAAGGCACGCGAGGGCGCAGAACGTCCAGTGGACGTTCGCTTTGCGCCGACCGTAGCGAAGCGGAGACCGCAGGGATTCGGTTTGGTATTATGTCAGCTAACGCTGACCCGAATCCCGCGCCAAGTCTCGCGAGCGAGACTTGAATATTAAGAGTATTTTACCAAAATCATATTTCTAAGGTCAAAAATAAGCCCTTTAACATGGAAAATGAGCAATATCCACCAGACAGCGGATATCGCTCATTATGTGAAAAGTAACTTCTTAGATTATTGCTGCTTCTATCAATCGTAAAAGCCCTGCACAAATAAGTCCCGTCAGAAGCCCGCCAAGCACATCGCTCAGATAGTGGACTCCGACATACATTCTGGAATAGCCCATGAGCAGTGCAAATGCCATCGCCGCTATTCCAAGACCAACCGGCAAATGAAATAAAATCGCGAATGCTCCCGCAAATGCCATCGCAGCATGCGCCGACGGAAACGCCTTGTCTTTCGGTTCCGGTATGATAGCGACCAGGCCGGGGACCGCGTGGTAGACGCGGGTCCTTCCGATGAGAGGCTTGAGCACCAAGGAGGTGAGTCCCCAGGATAGGAACAGTGTTGCCAGTATATATTTGCCTGCCGCCGCATCACTGCCGGATAACCACAGGTAAAAACCTGCAGTGAACCAGACTGCGTTGCCGAAGTTTGTGATGAAAATCATGATCGGATCAAGGAATGGTTTTCGGCAGTGATTCTGAATGTAAAGGATTAATTTCGCGTCTAATGAATCCATGTAACGACTACTGCCCCTCTTCCCCAAGCAGCGTCTCGAGGATTTCCACAGCCTCGTAGACCATCTTGTCGCAGTGCTCTTTCTTGATTCCGCCGCGCTCGGCATTTGCACGCAAAAGATCCGCACACATCATCATTCCGTCATGTTTCTCCCGAATCTTTGCAATAAAACTCTTCGCATCCGACGGTTGGTCAAAACCTGCAAGGCCGAGGACCATAAGTCCTCCTGTGATCACGCCGCAAACTGTCCCGCTCTTCATGCCTCCGCCGAAGTTGACACCTATGTTAAAGGCTGTCTCTTCACTGAGGCCGAAGCGCTCCGCGAAGGGAACAAGGACGGCTTGTGTGCAGTTGTAATGTGGATTCGTGATTGCTCTCAGTTCGTGAGCCCGGTCTAAATATTTGCCCATAGTCTTTTTCCTCCTGCACATATGATAGCACCTTTTTCACGCATTGGGGACAGTTCTTTTCACGTGATGTATGTCACGCGTTAGAAACGGTTCTTTTCACGCAAGAACTCTCACGCGAAAAGAACCGCCCGTTTCACCTTGCCCTATACAGGAATGTCACGATCTGCCCTCTCGTGCAGTTCGCATCAACGCCGAATTTTCCTTTCAGTTTCCCGTCTTTAAAGCCCGTCGTTATCTTCTTCTGGTAGCCCCAAAGCACCGCGTTGTAGAAGACATGCGACTTCGGAACATCCGGGAACGGAGCCTTGGCTACCGCCTTCGGTGCCGGCTTGCCCTTAAGTCTCCATAGGAACATCATGCACTCGCCACGGGTCACGTTGCGATTGACTCCGAATGTACCATCGGGATAGCCCTTGGTAATCCCTTTCTGGGAGCCCCAGAGGATTGCTTTGTAGAAGGTGTGTGTCTTCGGAACGTCCTTGAACGGAGATTTTGAGACCGCTTTCGGCTCCTTCTTTCCCGCGTATCTCCAGAGGAACATCATCATTTCACCGCGGGTACAGTCCCTATCTATTCCGAAAGTACCGTCCGGATAACCTTTGGTGATGCCTGCATTTGCAGCCCAGTAGATTGCATTGTAATACGGATGCTTCGGGTTCTGGACGTCCGAGAATCCGGAAGCAGGCTTAGGAGTCGGTGTAGGAGTCGGGGGCAGCGTCCACTCCGGGAGAATTATCAGCGGGAATGTTCCGAGAGCCTCGACATACGTCCCCGAAGAGTCTTCCTTGACAGAAATTGAAGCAAATATATCCTCCATCTCACTCGTCCACGCATCGGTGCCCTTCAGAGGAGATGAGATTGTCCAACCATCACATATATATTCGGATCGCGTCGCATTCGTCGGTAAATAGAATTTTCCGCTATCCGAACTTTGGAGATAAAAACCGTCTATGTCTTCCATCTGACTCAGTGCCGCAAAATCTTCGGGTGAACCGGCCGCAGCAAGCACACGGACGGTGTCGGTTGCGAGCTGGGCTCTGATTTTATTTGCAGCAATAAGAGTCTTTTCCGGAGGCAGGTATCCTGTCTCACTCTCCACAGGCATAGCTACCGCATAACCGCTGCCGCTGACAGCGCCCTGGTTATCGAACCCCTCATGGATGATGTCAGGCTGGTCAGGATTCTTACCAATATAGCTTCCGACGCAATAAACACCGTCAATAACCATACTGCACTGGGGATTATTTATGATGTCTTCACTCTTCTCGCACTGCAGATGTCCGCCTCCTTCTACAATGATTGTCCCCAAATTGGTGCTGTATTCTCCACCTGAAACATGAAGCTCTCCTCCGGCTTTTATGATGATCTGACCGCCCGGGTTATTAAAAAATGAAGATTTAATATATCCCCCATTTTCAATCGTCAGCGTATATCCTTCGGTTGCAATGGAGCCGGGTGTATCTATTCTCTGTCCTTCGCCGATCGTAATGTCCGCATCCATTTGTGCAACAGGGATAAATAAAATATTGCCCGTAGGCTCAAGATGCTCTACTTGCGGCAGAACCTCCAGGAGCTCTTCATAGTTCGAAATACCCGGTTTAAAATCTAATTGACTATGAAACCCATCATCAATACCAGGTTCATCTGCCCGGACAATAGCAGGAATCATTACGGTGCAAATGAACATCGCCGCCAGACTTGCCGCTAAACGCAATATAACATTTTTCATAAAGCACCTCCGCATTTATAATGTGATTCAAGTCTCGCTCGCGAGACTTGGCGCGGGATTCTGGTCAACGCTAGCTGACATAATTCCAAACCGAATCCCTGCAATCTCCGCTTCGCTACGGTCGACGCAAAGCGAACGTCCACTGGATGTTCTGCGCCCTCACGTGTTATCTCGCCCTGTACAGGAATGTCACGATCTGTCCTCTCGAACAGTTTGCGTCGACACCGAATTTCCCTTTCAGCTCTCCCGATGTAAAGCCCGTCGTTATCTTTTTCTGGAAGCCCCAGAGTACTGCGTTATAGAAGACATGGTTCTTCGGGACATCCGGGAACGGAGCCTTGGCTACCGCCTTGGGTGCCGGCTTGCCCTTAAGTCTCCACAGGAACATCATGCACTCGCCGCGGGTCACGTTGCGATTGACTCCGAATGTACCATCGGGATAGCCCTTGGTAATACCCTTCTGGGAGCCCCAGAGGATCGCCTTGTAGAAGGTATGTGTCTTCGGAACGTCCTTGAACGGAGATTTTGAGACCGCTTTCGGCTCCTTCTTGCCCGCGTATCTCCAGAGGAACATCATCATTTCACCGCGGGTGCAGTCCTTGTCGATTCCGAAAGTGCCGTCCGGATAACCTTTGGTGATGCCTGCATTTGCAGCCCAGTAGATTGCATTGTAATAAGGATGCTTCGGGTTCTGGACGTCAGAGAATCCGGAAGCAGGCTTTGGAGTCGGTGTGGGTGTGGCACCTATTTTCTTCCAGCCTGCATACATGTCGAAGTTTTCGGCACAGTTTTCATATCCAGCTTTCAGGAAAAGATTGTTAGTATTAATATACCTTATGAAGTCCCCCTGCATTTCACCGGATGCAGCTGCAGTGACAAGTTTTGTGCATGCCTTATCCGCGTACCATCCCGTAAACTCATATCCGCTGCGGACAGGTGTGTGCGCTGCGGGATCAAAAGTATCAAAAGGATCATAATACTTCGGCAGATGGAAGGAGTCACTATAATAGTCTCTATATTTGTACACCTGTACCGACTCTTTCATATTATCGACAGTGCCGCCATTTGCATTCAGTGTTACTGTTTTAGCTTCATGGTACTGCAGCTTCAGCCTGATTGGATTTTCTTCGCTTCCGTGAACCTGATTGTCAAATGACCAATTATAATCATCCGCGCCATTGAAAAAGAATCTCCACTTCGAAGAAGATTTATCCTCGCTATACTCAATAAAGGTCGGCCTATAGTTCATATCGGCATCAAATTCATTAATTAAATCTATTCTGTCAAATTTATATCCCTTGATCTGAGGATGGTAGATTGTAAAGACCGGACCAATTGTTGCTCCTCCGTCTATCGGGTTATAGTTACAGGAGAGATCCTCTGCAAATATGACCTCAGGGTTGGCACCGGTAACTATCTTTCCCTCTACTTTCGATAAATCTTCGTTAGCATCGCTGGTAGAGTTTACATACGAATATTCAACAGGGTGATACTTGGGCATACCGACCCAAACCATCGTGGAAGCACCCCAGTAGCTGGCGTCATGGACATTCGGTTCCGCATAGCAATCTATCGCCCATTTATCGGTGCTGCCATTACCGCTTCCTGAATAATTGAGCAAAACAGGATTATTTATAATAGTGACCTCAGTGACATACGTGTGTCTCTCCACCGCTCCCAGAGTGAGGGATTTCGAAATCTCCAGCGATCCATATGACTGTCCCTGACTTAATTCGAGCCAGTCCCATGTACTGCTCCTCAATATTTTTCCCGGTAATCCATGGCTTCCATATCCGCCTGGATTCGGATCAGTATCCGGAAGAATGACTACCTTGTCACCCGGATACAAAATACCTACGCCCTGCATGTAATCAGCATATCTGGCATTTGCTAACGGATAGTGCTTTTCGCCAAGGTCCAGATAATATATCTTCGGAGTCCTCGGATTGGCAGGCCCGCTCTGCATCGTGGTTGGTTTACCGACATATTCACCGTCCTGTGATGATTTGGAAGCCTGAACAACTGGAGTTTCGGATACCAGCTCCTCGTCAGCCAAAGCCTGATCCGCGTCAGAATACGCAGCATCAACCTGTTCCGGAATTTCCGCTTCCGAAATGGCTGCTGTATCTTCAATCTCAAGTGCCGCATCTACATCCTCCGGGACCACTTCTGCCGCTGAAATGATCTGATCTGACGCATACACAGCTGACATCGGTATACATGACAGGCATAATGCTGCGGCTGTAAATAAAGAAGTAAGTCGTTTCATTCTCGCTCTCATATGCTTTCCTTTCCGATAAAAAGCAGGATATGCACCTTGCCAACACAATCAATTTATTCTTTATTGCGCAATACTCGTGACGCAAGTCTGGATACGCGCACAAAGTGACATTCGCATTCATCGTGAGTACATTCTCACTCGCGAGACTTGACGCAGGATCCGGGTCAGCGTCAGGGACGGTTCTTTTCATGCGAAAAATTTCGCGTGATAAGAACCGTCCCGGTCATGTCTTATCTCGCCCTGTACAGGAATGTCACGATCTGCCCTCGCGAACAGTTTGCGTCGACGCCGAATTTCCCTTTCAGCTCTCCCGAAGTAAAGCCCGTCGTTATCTTTTTCTGGAAGCCCCAGAGCACTGCGTTGTAGAAGACATGATTCTTCGGAACATCAGGGAACGGAGCCTTAGCTACCGCCTTCGGTGCCGGCTTACCCTTAAGCCTCCATAGGAACATCATGCACTCGCCGCGGGTCACGTTGCGATTGACTCCGAATGTTCCGTCGGAATAGCCCTTGGTAATGCCCTTCTGGGAGCCCCAAAGGATCGCCTTGTAGAAAGTATGTGTCTTTGGAACGTCCTTGAACGGAGTCTTTGAGACCGCTTTCGGCTCCTTCTTGCCTGCGTATCTCCAGAGGAACATCATCATTTCGCCGCGGGTGCAGTTCTTATCGATTCCGAAAGTGCCGTCCGGATAGCCTTTGGTGATGCCGGCATTTGCAGCCCAGTAGATTGCATTGTAATAAGGATGTTTCGGGTTCTGGACATCCGAGAATCCGGAAGCAGGCTTGGGAGTCGGTGTGGGTGTGGCACCTATTTGCTTCCAGCCGGCATACATGTCGAAGTTTTCGGAACAGTTTTCACTTCCTTCTTTCTGGAAAATGTTGTTAGCATTAATATACTTTTTAAAATCGCTATTCATATTAGCGGAATCGGCCGCAATGACAAGTTTTGTGCAGGCCTTATCCGCATACCAGCCGGTAAACTCGTATCCGCTGCGGACAGGGGTGTGCTGTGAGAAATCGAAGGCATAACCATAACGACCGTCGTCTTCATACCAGTTGCTTCCTCTGTTTATCCTGTATTTGTATACAAGTATTGATTCATTTACATTGTCAACAGTTCCGCCATTTCCGTTCAGTGATACAGTCCTTGCTTCCTGATATTTGAAGTGAATCCTGATCGGATCATCCTCGCTTCCCTTGATTTTATTCTCAAACGCCCCATTATAATCATCCGCGCCGTCGAAAAAAAATCTCCACTGCGATGTCATACGATCCGCACTGAACTCAATGCATTTCGGGCTATAATTTATGTCCGCCTTGGTTTCATTTATAAATCCTACGTCCTCAAAGCGATATCCCTTGATCTTAGGATGATGGATCGTAAATATCGGACCAATTACTGTCTGTCCATCAATCGGGTTATAGTTGCAGGAGAGATCTTCCGCATAGATGACTGCGGGATTATCGCCGGCATATACTTTGCCCGACAGATTCGTTATATCTTCGCTATTACCATAGCCTAAGTCATTTTCAAACGTATATTCTACAGGGTGATATTTAGGCACACCAACCCACACCATGGTGGATGCCTGCCAGTAGCTGGCTTCATGGACCCCCTGTAGCCGATCGTATTGAACCGCATATCTACTGGTATATCCATTACCACTTCCCGAATAATTAAATAAGACAGGGGTATCTACAACAGTAACCTCCGTAACATAATTATATGGCACCAACTCTCCAAGTTTTACAGAGTCTGAGACTAACAGTGGTCCTGTCCTGTCTCCTTTTTGCAGATTGAGCCACTCCTTATTCTCATTCATCAGTACTTTTCCCGGGATCCCATGGTCGCCATCCTCCCCCGGATGTGGATCGACCTCCCCAATAATCTGAAGCTTATCACCGGGATACAATATTCCCACGCCCTGCATGTAATCAGCGTATCAGGCGTTTTTTAACGGATAGTTGTGTTCATTCAGATCCAGAAAATATGTCTTCGAACTTCTTGGATTAGCCGGGCCGCTCTGCATAGTGGTAGCTCTCCCGACATATTCGCCGTCCTGTGATGATTTGGATGCCTGCACGGGTGCAGTTGCAGATACAAGCTCCTCGTCAGCCAAGGCCTGATCGGCCTCAGTTTCAGCATCAACCTGTTCCGGAGTTTCCGCCTCCGAAATGCCGCTTACGTCATCAATCTCAGGTGCCGCATCTACATCCTCCGGGACCGCTTCTGCCACTGAAATGATCTCATCTGACGCGTATACAACAGACATCGGTATGCATGACAGACATAACGCTGCGGCTGTAATTAAGGAAATCAGTCTTTTCATTCTCGTTTTCATACGCTCTCCTTTCCGGCAAGTGACAATAACATCCATTCCTTTGCCATACCCAATTTATACTTACCGCACAATAAAAATCAGACTTTTCTATTATCTGCCTGTTATATATTTATTGTACCATAGCAGAAGAATTTGCTACAACAATTTCAAAAAATTAACCGTCATTAACAGAATTCACGCGAAAGAGACGGTTCTTTTTTACGTGGGATTTTTCACGTAAAAACTGCTAACAAAAGAATCGTCCCTTTCGCGTAGTCTCTTTCCATGTTATAGTAGTCACACTATGAAATTACTCAGACTCACATTCGACAAAAAATTCATACAGAGAACCATGATGATCGCTCTCCCGATCATGCTCCAGACCGGCATCACCAACCTGGTGAACATGCTTGACAACATCATGGTCGGCAGAATCGGCACGGACCCCATGACCGGTGTTTCCATCGTCAACTCACTGCTTTTCGTGTGGAACCTGTGCGTATTCGGCGGACTCTCCGGTATCGGTATCTTCACCGCACAGTACTGCGGCAAGGGCGACCACGAAGGCACCCGCCGGACATTCCGCCTGCAGCTCGTCCTCTCGGCCCTGCTCGTCGCCGCCGGACTCATTCTCTTTTTCGCGCGCGGCGAATTCCTGATCAGCCTCTATCTTCACGAAGACGGCGGTGGCGGCTCCGTCGCCGAAACCATGAAAGCCGCCCTTCTTTACCTGAGGATCATGTGCGTGGGCTTTCTGCCATTTGCGGTCACGCAGGCCTACTCCACGACGATCAGGTCCCACGGCGAGACCGTTGCGCCCATGGTCGCATCCGCCATTGCAGTCGCCGTGAACCTGGTCGGCAACTACATCCTCATTTTCGGCAAATGCGGTGCCCCTGCACTCGGTGTCGCAGGCGCTGCTCTGGCAACTGTCATTGCAAGATATGTGGAATTCTTCTACATTGTGATCTGGACCCACCGAAGTTCCGCCCGATTGCCGTTCATCACCGGCGTCTTCCGGAGCATGTACGTGCCCTGGGAGCTGACACTTGCCTGCATTGTGAAAGGCACTCCGCTCCTCCTGAACGAAGCCCTGTGGTCCGGCGGGCAGGCGATGCTCACTCAGTGCTACAGCGTCCGCGGGCTCTCCGTCGTGTCCGCCTTCAATATTTCTCAGACGATTGCCAATGTCTTCAACGTCGCCTTCATCGCCATGGGCTCCGCGACGTCGATCATCATCGGGCAAAAGCTCGGTGAGTGGGGTGAGGAGCGCGCGGATGATCTCAAGGAGGAAGCCTGGAAACTCACTCTGTTTTCTGTATTCCTTTGCATCATCTCCGCAGTCGGAATGCTGACTCTATCTATCTTCTTTCCGCGGATCTACAATACAACGGACGAGATACGAAAACTGGCGACAGGCCTCATCTGCATCGCCGCTCTTTCCATGCCGGTCCACGCATTCAACAATGCGTCCTATTTCATCATCCGGTCGGGAGGAAAGACCTTTATCACGTTCCTTTTCGACTCCTGCTTCTGCTGGGTCGTCTCCATCCCAGCAGCATTCTTTATGGCTCACTATACGGCGATTCCGATTCTTCCCATGTATGCGCTGGTCATGTCAACGGAGCTGATCAAGGTCGTGATCGGGCTTACTCTGGTGAACAAAGGCATATGGATCAAGGATATTACCGTGTGATCTGCAATATTTGGCTGCTTTATCAATCAGAATGTTTTGTATACGGTGTATTCATAAGGTATAATCTGCTATCAGAGCCGAGACTTTTTACATTCATTTCAGATGTGCGTCAGTCGGTGTAAGCAAATTTCCTGCGCATTTGTCTCGCAGATAATACTGAAATCAATTGGAATGCAGATATGAATAAACACCGTGACCCCTACTGGGACAACTTAAAATTCGTTCTTATATGCCTTGTTGTGTTAGGGCATTTTCTTCTTCCGGTGAAGCCGAAAGGCCAGCTCGCCCGTACAGCGTTTTACTGGATCTACCTGTTTCACATGCAGGCATTTGTATTCGTATCCGGATACACTTCCAAAAGCTATGTTCGCAAAGACGGGAAAGAAAAAAAACTGACAGGTTTTCTGATCACCTTCCTTACATTTACGGTCTGCATCGAACTCATAGAGTTCATATTCACACAGGGAATCAGACCCAAAGTATTCGTGACAATTACCGGCGCACCGTGGTACATGCTGGCTATGTTTTTCTGGTATCTGCTGCTGCCCCTCGTTGCGCGCCTTCGACCGACGATCACGCTGCCGGCCGCCGTGCTCACGTCTGTCGTGTGCGGATTCATCCCCGCATGCGGTGACTTCCTGAGCCTGTCGCGCACGATTGTTTTCTTCCCGGCTTTCTTAGCCGGTTACTATTTTGACGGCAAATTGCTGCAGAAAATCGACCGCCGAAGCATAATTCTCGCTTCCGCATTCCTGATTTCAGTATTTTTGGTGCTGTTTTTCTATCGGGACATGGCCAAAGATTTCCTGAAGATCATTTACGCCAAGAGTTCCTATTCGGAGCTGGAAATTTCAAATATGACCGGTTCCTTATACAGACTCCTTTGGCTCGCTGTCTCCGCTGCTATGACGATCGCTCTCATGATCATCATACCGAAGCGGGAAATGCGTTTCACCTACATCGGAAGTCGGACTCTCAGCGTATACATAGTACACCGGCTCATCAGAGACGTCCTCAAGTACGCTGGGCTGTACCGTTTTCTCGGGAGCAACATAAAGCTTCTTGCTGTCAGCGTCCTGCTGTCCGTGGTGATTATATATCTAACGTCCTCTGATCCTGTGTTTAATCTGGTGAACAGAGTGTTCCGCCTCGGCGCGATGCCGTGGCGCAGGTCGTCTTCGGCGCGGGCTTAATATAATTTCTTTTAAACTGTCGGCCTTGGTTTTGGTCGACAGTTTTTTTCACTCTGACAAAATCCACCACGAGAATTCTGCGTCAGAGATTAAAAAAAGAAAAAGCTGCCACATATGTGACAGCCCTTCATTTTATCCTCAATTTATAGTATCTGCTTATTAATCCTTCTTAAGAGAATAAGCCTCGCCCGGAACAAGCACCTTAAGGCGCTCCGGATTAACAATAGCTTCAGCAAGCTGCATCGGGTTACCATTAAATGTAGACCAGTCCGGCGCGTCGACGCTGCCCTAGTGAATCGGGATCAGTGTCGCGTTCGGGTATGCATTGCACAGCTTTACAGCACCTTCAAATGTAATATGCCAACCATTATCCGCAAAATCCAGAAGAATGACATCCGGCTCTTCATACTGAAGCTGCTCCTCCAGAAGTCTTGAGTCGCCCGGCATCCAAATCGTTCCGTCCGGAGTTGTCATATAGAATCCACAGTAATCTTCACGATCCCAGTGACGGTATCCCCATTTCTTAGAATCATTCTGCCAGTTGTGCCATGCCGGCGTAAGCTTTGCGTGCACGTTCCCGACATCGAACTCATCTCCGATATCATGCCCGACTCCCGCGATTCCTTCCTCACGCATGACCTGGGCTACATACTGTGTGGTGTGATATGATTTTGTCACATCGGCGGTGTGCTTTATCGTAACTCTCGAAAAGTGATCGTTGTCAATGTGGGTGACAAGATATCCGTCAATCGATTTTACTTCCTCTGATTTAATTGGCGGATCGTATGTGAGCGGCATGTCGAATCCTTCGAGAACCGGATCAATCATGATTACCGTGCCTCTTGAGTTAATCATGGCTGCACCGCCGCTCAGCCAGCGGACCTGCGTTTCATTGATCACGTCAAACGCTTCCGGGTTGATGTGCTCTACATGTGTCGGAATTGCCTGACCTTTGTCATTGATTACTACATTCATTATTCTCACGTCTCCTTCTGATCATCTTTCATGTCATCTTCAGTTGCAAATTTCACCGGTCATCATTCATACCGCCTCCTGCTGCAGACTCAGCCAGTCATCACGCATGCTTTGCAACATTTGTTCTGATTCCGCGTCAGTAATATCATACTTCTTTTCTGACGCCGTGTCAACAGTGAGCGTGATTTCCTCTTTGATAACGATCAAGTGATAGCCTTCTCGTTGTCACAACAAATCAATCTATGTCAAACAGGCTGAGCTGTCTATATTTCTCCGGGAATTCCCCAAGAAATGCTAAACACGCGTCCGGCGTGCAGAGGATGTTAAGCTCCTTGCATGTATTTGCAAAAATCGACATGAGCTTCTTCGTATTCGGTGAGGGAAGCTCATAGGCATTTCCATATTCCTTAATATATCTTTCTTTGAGCCCAGGGAAATGTCTGTCCAGAGCATCGTAATAGTATTCTCTGTCTCCGTCACGCAGGGTGAGCCCCATACCAAAACATATAATACCCTTGACATCAGCTTTGATACACGCATCGAGAATAGCTCTGAGGTTCTCTTGCGTGTCATTGATATAAGGCAGGATTGGAGACAGCCATACGATTGTCGGAATGCCGCGTTCCTTCATTTGCATGAGAACCTCGATCCGCCTCTTCGTGGTGCAGACGTGCGGCTCGATGATTTTACAGAGGTCTTCATCGTATGTGGTGAGTGTCATCTGGACCACACATTTAGACTCCCGATTAATTTCGTCAAGCAAGTCAATGTCCTGCAGTATACGGTCCGACTTCGTCTGGATGGCTGCGCCGAACCCGTACTTCAGTATGATTTCCAGACACTTCCTGGTCAGGCGCAGCTTCTCTTCGCAGTGCATGTACGGATCAGACATAGCGCCGGTCCCTATCATACTCTTTTTTCTCTTTGATCGAAGGGCTGCTTCGAGCAGGGCAGGAGCGTTCTGTTTTACCTCGATGTCTTCAAAGGGGTGCGTGAACCCATAGCATTTGCTCCTGCTGTCACAGTATATGCAGCCGTGGGTGCACCCCCTGTAAATGTTCATTCCATAATAACCGCCGCTGCCGGTCAGGATTCCTTTGGCGTCAACAAAATGCATGTGATTTGTCCCTCTCTAATGATGATGTGGGAAGGTTTGAGTATTTATTATCTTCTAAATCCATCTTCATACTATTTCTATTAATAGTATCTCTATACATGCGTGGAAGCAACCAATCACATAAAAATCCACAGTTCTGCTGCCTTTTTCTTCAGACCCTTAGAGCCCCAAAACACGAAAGGCGACTAGTTTTCACTTATGTTAACCATTCTGTTGCTTCTGTCCTGGGTCCCATGAAACCCGCCAAGACCAAAGGCAGCTATCGCGCCATAAAATCAAGATTTTGTTGCCTCTGCCTTTGACCACATGAAACCCGCCAAGCTCAAAGGCAGCTATCGCGCCATAAAGTCAAGATTTTGTTGCCTCTGCCTTTGACCACATGAAACCCGCCAAGCTCAAAGGCAGCTATCGCGCCATAAAATCAAGATTTTGTTGCCTCTGCCTTTGACCACATGAAACCCGCCAGGCTCAAAGGCAGCTATCGCGCCATAAAATCAAGATTTTGTTGCCTCCGCCTTTGACCCCATGAAACCCACCAAGTTCAAAGGCAGCTATCGCGCCATAAAATCAAGATTTTGTTGCCTCTGCCTTTGACCCCATGAAACCCGCCAGGCTCAAATGCAGCTGAATATCTGAAACACATCACACAAAAAATTAAATAATTTATTAGAAAAACACTATTCATGATGTAAAATAAAAGTACTTAACTAAAACAATCTACTCCACAGCACAAGGTACTAACTTCATGGAATATATCTGGTACATAATTGCAGCTACCGGAGCCGGAATCGGCACCGGTCTCGCAGGTCTCTCAGCCGCAACAGTGATGGTCCCCATCTTAATTGTTCTGTGCCCCTCTTTCTCCGGGGAGACAGGTGCCTATCAGGCGACGGCGATCGCCCTCGCCTCTGATATCCTGGGTTCCGCCGTCACAACTGCCACTTATATAAAACACAAGAACATTGATCTAAGGCGCGGATGGATCATGCTGGTCTGCATCATCTCAATGTGCACCGTCGGCAGCTACGCCGCTTTTCTGGCAGGAAATGTAGTCCTCGGCGGCTTCACCCTCATTCTCACCTTCTGTATCGGCATCCGTTTTCTGGTCAAGCCGGATACAACAAGAGAAAACACAGTCTCAAAGGGGGAAAAGCTTGACTGGAAAGGAATAGCGGTTTCTCTGTTCTTCGGAATCACAATCGGATTCGGCACCGGATTTGTCGGCACCGGCGGCGGAATGATGATGCTCGTCGTCTTCACCGTCTTCCTTGGCATGGAATTAAAGCCTGCGGTGGGAACCAGTACATTTATCATGACCTTCACTGCCCTCATCGCATCCGTGAGTCACATTCTGATTCATCCTGCAATTATCCTGGAAAAGTGGCATGTCATGCTCCTCTGCATCGTTGTCGCTACTGCTTACAGTTTGATTTCAGCAAGTTTTGCCAACAGGGTGAGCAACCGTACAGTCGGCCTCGTCACCGGCGTTGTCCTGACGATTCTCGGTGCATCTATGATTTATCTGAACTACAGAGACTCTGTTTTTGCATATCCTCTTGTTCAGGACACTCTTATCACCTTCAGAAAATATATAATTTATATCGTTTCACTGGCTTCCGCTCTGATTCTGATTCACATTTTGCTACCCATCCCGAAAAATGTTTTTCGCAAACTCCTCCACGTGGCAGCCTTTACCTCTTCAATTTTTATCTTTTTTAACGGCAAAGGCTGGCTTCCGGGAACTATCACGCTGGTCTTATTCGCCCTGAT
>JAFWIM010000148.1 GCA_017514845.1 Lachnospiraceae bacterium | reverse complement strand
GCCTCGTGGACAAGCTTTGCGGTGTCCCGAACAAACTCATACCCGACCAAAGCCTCATTGTAAGTGTAGGCCACTCCGATGTTCCCGCGGTCCCTCGTCTCCTCCGCAATCTCGCAAATCTCTTCCGGCGTCATATCTCTCGCATAGCGAGCTTCTCTAGCCCCTGCTGCCGCAATCTCATGATTCTGGCAGAAGGGACAGCTGAGGTTGCACCCGAAGCTCCCGACCGACACGATTCTGCTGCCCGGATAATAATAATACAAAGGCTTCTTCTCGATCGGGTCGAGCGCTAAGGATGTGATCTTTCCATAGTTTATGCATGTAATCTTCCCACCGACGCACTTCCGTGCCCTGCATCTGCCAACCGCTCCCTCACGGAGTGCGCAGTGATGTGGGCACACCGGACATACTATTTTATCCATACTTATAATCCTTTCACAGCAGTTCAGACAGGCTTATCTTTCAGTTCGTTTCCGGCAGTAAAGCATTCATCTTCGTGAGATACGCATTGTAAGTCTGACTGAGAGATCAGAAAATGCCGTTGCATTTTCTAAGCTCGGAGGGGAAGACTTACGCGTTTCGAAGAAGATGATGCTTGACGCCGGTTCATAGAACTCCGATACTGCCCGTCTGAACTGTTACCTTTCAAGTATGCCTAATAACCTCAAACCTCGAAAGCTGCACGCCCTCCTCCTCATCGCGGATTCCGGCCTTCATGCGGGCGATCCTCACCTGATATTCGACCGTGTCAACTCCCTCGAGGTCCGGCAGCAGGAGCCCTCTCCGTCTGCCCTTGGTCACGATCACGCCGTACCTCTTCACATCGAGCTCGTCCATGGAGGAAATATCCTCCGGCTCTCCGAGGACATCGACACTGATCTCCAGGAACGGGAGCTCACTCGCCCTGATCGCCGGGAAACGAGGGTCGCGGGTGGATGCGGAGATGGCATTGGCGATTATCTCCGTCGCAAGGTTATCCTGGCAGGGGGCGATGGTCCCGATGCAGCCCCGCAGCTCGCCGTTCTCGTGGATCGACACGAATGCGCCCGCCCGGCTGTTCATCATCTCATCAGTGAGCTCATCCTCGGCCGGCCGATAGATTTTTCGGTCGCGGATATATGTTTCAATCGTGTTTTTAGCAAGCTTTACATATGGATCCATAGCAGACCTCCTTTACGAATATCGGTTAATAAGAAGTTACAGTCCTCACATCGGATGATAAATGCAGATCCCATATCCGACCCCGAACGTTGCCTCATGGGACAGCTTCTTCACATTGACTTTGTCATCTGCAAATGCTCCTCCCATAATCGTAAACGACCTATGCCCGCACTCCATGCAGTCATCAAGGAACCTCTCATCGAAATCCAACAGGGCTTTGAAATCCGCTCTTCCCATGACATCCATGATCCGCTCGTCGTACTCCGGACCGGACGGGCGATAACCGTACGGGCCGTCTTCCTTCTGGCAGTGCGCGAGATCGCCGCTGCCTATAAAGACAACTCGCTCGCCCCGACGGTCGATCGCGTTCCTGATGATTTGGCCGAACTGCCGGTGCAGCTCGAGCGGAAGCGCAGACAGGCCGATCCGGACCAGCTTGTATCCTTTATATCTCTTATTGACGAAATAGAGGGGTACCATGGTTCCGTGATCAAGGAATTTGTCCACTTCCCCCATCGTTCCCGCAGGGAACCTCTGCCTGTCACACAAATCTTCTATCGCCGCGACAAGTCCCGTGTCGTACTCCTGCTCGAATTGAACCTGCGGCGCGCGGAATCTGCCGAGGTTGCCAATAGCTTTCTTTCCGGGTGAAATGTGAAAATAGTCGCGGTACATGACAGAGTGCGGGGATGTGACTATGATTGTGTCGGGCTTCAGCGCCGCAATATCCGCGGCAACTGCGTCAAATGCATCAAGTGTCGCCTGAATCTTTTTTTCTTCTCCGCGCCCAATTTCCGCGACAGCGATCGGCGGGTGCGGAACCATATATCCTGCAAGTAATGGCATGATCTTCACCTCCCATACGGTGCGTTTTCGCCGCAATATATTCTCGTAACAGTTCAGACATGAACTCCGACTTCATGAACCGCCTCAAACATCATCTTCATCGAAAAGCCTGTCTGAAGATGAACCCCCTGTCAAAAGGGAGCGTTAATCAACAATTTTCTACTGCATACTAATATTTTAACATAATCGCACTCTCTGACAAGTGGTTCTCCGCCTCTGTAAAGCTTTCCATAGCACCTTCCCGTTGAGACTATTCCATATGCAGCTCTCGCCGCGGGACGGTGCAGCCTTCGAATAATGTCCCTCTCATAATTTGCTTATAGCGTATCGTTTTGATAAAATGAAATCGTAGAGAATGAAGGGGCATCCAGGCAGTTACATAGGCTGAGACTTGGGAGCCCGCGACCTGATGTAAATAAAATAAGCAGCTTTATTGGTCGCAGTGACTATTGCAAATGAACAGAGGACACATTATGAGTATGCAGAGAATATTTAACAACACACTCCACCTTTCATTTCCAGACAGCTTCCACGTTATGGATTATGACGAACGTCAAAAACTGAATAAACTTGTGGACGGTCCGGGCGAGTGCCTTGCAGATCCGGAAAATCACATCATTATCTCCATCGGCTGGAAAGAGCTCGGTCTCTTTCCTGCATTGCTCGTCAGCGCCAAGGACGCCGCCGACAACTCGCAGAAGGCCATAAGTAAGGCGATGGAGCCGTATGGTTTCCAATTTCGTGAGACATTTGCAGAGGACATTGGCGGGGAGAAAGCTCCCGGCTTCAGCTACGAGTACGAAGCGCAGGGTATCGCCATGCACGGGGAGACCTGTGTGCTCAAGCACAACAAAGTCCTCTATTATCTGCACATCTATATGCGCAGAGAGCTTAAGGGTGAGAGCACCAAGATCTGGAAAGATATTCTGGCGACTGCCAAATGGGGATAATTCAGGTCTCCGGTTCGAAACACAGAATTCTCGGAAAGAATTCGTATTGAGGAGGGACACATGGCCAAAAACATCCGCCTGCTCAAAGCAGGAACCGCACTGCTGAAATTCTTTATCGCCCTGCTTATATTAGATATTATTCTTGTCGCCCGGTTCATCCTTAAACGGCCGGAATCCTATGCGCCCTGGATTGCCGCAGTTGCAATTCTTGCCCTCATAGAGGTGTGCATTTTCTGGATCGGGATCGTGCTCGTGTACATCTCATCGATCCAACTCGGTCTAAAGCAGCGGATTCTGGGAATTGCTCTCGGCTGGGTTCCATTTGCAAATATATACATGCTCACAAGAATCGTACGATTCTGCGGCAGCGAGATCCGCACGGAAACAGAGAAATATAAGCTTAACGAGAGCAGGAAAAGCGCGCAGGTCTGCAAAACGAAGTACCCTCTGCTGCTGGTTCACGGAGTTTTCTTCAGGGACTTCGAAGTATTGAATTATTGGGGACGGATCCCGGGAGAGCTGAAAAAGAACGGTGCCGTCATCTACTACGGGAAGCACAACAGCGCTGCCGCAGTGGCTGACAGCGCGAAAGAACTGGAAAAACGTATTCTGGATATCGTCCGGGAGACGGGCTGCGGGAAAGTGAACGTCATTGCGCACTCAAAAGGCGGCCTGGATACCCGGGCCGCCATCGCGCACACATCCGCAGGGAAGTACATTGCCTCCCTCACGACGATCAACACACCTCACAGAGGGTGCGAATTTGCAGATTATTTCCTGAACAAAATTCCTGAGAGTGCTCAGCTCGCAGTCGCGAGAAAATATAATGCGGCAGCTTCGAAGCTCGGAGATATTGATCCCGATTTTCTCTCTGCTGTCAGAGACCTGACTGCCTCGGCATGCGGCAAATTTAATGAAACTACTCCCGACAGCCCCGCTGTCGTCTACCAGTGGGTCGGTTCAGTTCAGAAGAAAGCCACTTCGGGAAAATTCCCCTTGAACTTCACCTATCCGATCGTCAAATTATTTGACGGCAGGAATGACGGGCTTGTGGGGGAGGGGTCATTTGCCTGGGGCACGAAATATGCCTTTCTCGACATGGACCTGCCGAGAGGCATATCACATGCGGACATGATCGACCTGAACCGAGAGAATATATCCGGTTTCGATGTCAGAGAATTCTATGTGCAGCTCGTCGCGGATTTAAAGAGACGGGGATTCTGAACACCCTGGCTAAACCGTCTTATTCGGCAGCCGGCATTCTCACGATCACCTTGAAAAGATCGCCGTCCACAACAATCTCCATCGTGCCGCCCATCAAAGCGACCAAACTGTCGGCAATCGAAAGGCCGAGCCCGCTGCCCTCGGTGGATCTCGAGCTGTCTCCGCGGACGAAGCGTTCCATCAGCTCATCACCGGTTATATTGAGCGGTGTATCAGATATATTCCGGAATATGATGCTGATCTCACCGGCGTCACAGGTCATATCGATGTAGGCCCTGGTTCCCGCCTGCGCATACTTCAGCATGTTGGACATCAGGTTGTCGAATATCCGCCAGAGATAGCGGCTGTCCGCCCGGACCATCATCTCCGATGTCTC
>JAFWIM010000147.1 GCA_017514845.1 Lachnospiraceae bacterium | reverse complement strand
CGATATATAGAGAAGCAGGAGAAAAAATGGAAACGAACGACATTCTTACTCGTTTAAATAAAGAACAGCAGGAGGCAGTCCTCCAGACGGAAGGACCTGTTCTGATTCTCGCAGGGGCAGGTTCGGGCAAGACCCGCGTCCTTGTACACCGCATCGCCTATCTTATCAATGTCTGCGGTGTGGATCCCTACAGCATTCTCGCGATAACCTTCACGAATAAGGCCGCGGATGAAATGAGGAGCCGCGTCGATGACATGATCGGCTTTGGATCTAGAGAAATATGGGTCATGACCTTCCATTCGTGCTGCGTCCGCATCCTGCGGCGACACGCAGAAGAGATAGGCTACACACGATATTTTACGATCTATGATACGGACGATCAGCTGTCAGTCATGAAGGACATCTTCAAACGGCGTGGGATCGACACCAAATTCCTAAAGGAGCGAACTGCTCTGGGCATGATCTCCAGCGCTAAAAATGAGCTGGTCGGACCGGACGAGTATGCCAGGATGACCCGGGGGGATTACAGAACCGGCCAGGTCGCCGACATCTACGATGAGTACCAGAAGCGACTTCGGGATAATAACGCGATGGATTTCGATGATCTCATTATGAACACGGTCACTTTGTTCGAGCAGCATCCCGAGATTCTTGACCTGTACCGCGAGCGTTTCCGCTATATGATGGTCGATGAGTATCAGGACACGAATACCGCCCAGTTCCGGTTTGTAAGTCTTCTTGCCGGCAAGTACAAGAACCTATGCGTAGTCGGCGACGATGATCAGAGCATTTATAAGTTCAGAGGAGCCAACATTCGCAACATCCTGAACTTTGAGCAGATTTTTCCGGAATCCCGGGTCATAAAGCTCGAGCAGAACTATCGCTCGACGCAGCATATTCTTAATTGTGCAAATGAAGTCATCCGCAACAACCGCGGCCGCAAAAGCAAGCGACTCTGGACCGAGAACGGGACCGGAAGCCGTGTGCGCTTCATCCGGTTCGAGAACGCGTATGAGGAGGCAGATTTTGTTGCCGCCGAGATAGGCAGACGTGTCCGCAGCGGAGAGCGCAGCTATAAGGACTTCGCGGTTCTCTATAGGACAAATGCCCAGTCTCGCCTCTTTGAAGAAAAGTGCCTGTTCCTCAATGTGCCCTACAAGCTGGTCGGCGGAGTAAATTTCTATTCCAGGCGTGAAATCAAGGATGTCCTTGCGTATCTGAAGACAATAGACAACGCGGTCGATGACGTTGCTTCGACCCGTATCATTAATGTGCCGAGACGGGGGATAGGCGCGACGACGATCACAAAAATCAGCACATATGCCTTCGATTCAGGCTGTTCCTTCTTCGACGCGGCTTCGTCAGCGGACCGAATTTCCTCCCTGTCTTCGGCTACAGCAAAGAAGGTACGAGGCTTCACTGACTTTATCAACGATCTGAGACAGGATGCCAAAGAGCTGTCAGTCGAGGATCTTATAAAAAAGATCCTGAAGGACACAGGCTATCGCAAAGAGCTTGAAGTGGAGGACACAGAAGAGTCCAGAGAGAGGCTTGAGAACATTGACGAACTGGTCTCTAAAGCTGTCTCCTACAGCCAGAAATCGGAGCATCCGACTCTGTCCGGCTTTCTGGAGGAAGTAGCCCTGATCGCGGACATTGATACTGTCGATGACGGCGATGACAGAGTTCTTCTCATGACGCTCCACTCGGCCAAAGGTCTGGAGTTTCCGATCGTTTTCATGGCAGGAATGGAGGAAGGACTTTTTCCGAGCAGCATGTCCATCAGAGCGGAGAACCCCGATGAAGAGATCGAGGAGGAGAGAAGGCTTTGCTATGTCGGAATCACCCGGGCAAAAGAGGAACTTATTATGACAGCCGCCTACGCCAGGATGGTGAGGGGTGAATTTGAACCTCATGCGGTGTCAAGGTTTGTCAGAGAGATATCCAGAGACAGCATTGACCAGCCGCGGGCAGCGGCTCCGAAACCCGCTGCATTTGCTCCCAAGGGCGGACTTGGTCCGGATATGAGGAATGCTATAAACAAATCTGCGTATGCCCCCAAGCCGCAGATTGGGCAAACGGAGCAGGGCAGCTCCGGCTCCGCAGCCTATTCGTACAGCAATCCCTACCGGAAGAAGGCGTCATCACCTGCTGCCACAAGCGGTGTTCTGTCCTACGGTGTCGGCGACAAGGTGCGGCATAAAAAATTCGGTCTGGGTACGGTCACCAATATACGCGACGGCGGGCGTGACTATGAGGTCACGGTCGATTTTCCGGCCTGGGGTGTGAAAAAAATGTTTGCTGCATTTGCAAAACTCGAGAAAGCTGAGGACTGAGTGAAGATGGAGCGCAACCCCGCATTCTGAATTGTAAATCAAAGGCTAAATTCGACAAAAAAAAAGACAATTTTATGCTCAAATTAGTGCAAACTTAGAGTGGGCGTGATATAATTATGGCAGTATTCAGAAAGGACGGTGCTATTTATGAATAATAAGATTGATGAGATTCTTGCCCGCGTCAGATTACAGGATGAGGCACGTAAGGAAGAAAAGGGAAAGACTATCCTTTGGATTCTTGCCATCATCGGATGTGTCGCAGCAGTAGCAGCTATCGCTTATGCGGTATATCGTTTCTTCACACCGGATTATCTTGAAGATTTCGAAGACGACTTTGACGATGACTTTGACGATTACTTCGAGGACGAGGAAGATGATCTCTTCGAGGATGAGGAAGATGAGGAAGAGGCTGCTCCGAAGAAGTCAGCGAAGGAAAAGGTCAAAGAGGCTGCCGATAAGGTGAAAGAGGCTGCCGGTAAAGTCGTGAGCGCAGTCAAGAAGAAAGCTGCAGACGATGATTTCGACGATGACTTTGACGATGACTTTGATGACGAAGAAGTTGAGTCTGTAGTGGAAGAGGAAGCTGCTCCGGCAGAAGAAGCTCCGGCTGAGGAGGCCGCAGAGGAAGCTCCGGCAGAAGAGGAAGCTGAGAAGGAAGCTCCGGCAGAGGCAACAGAAGAATAATCAATCAAAAGGAAATAGCAGGAAGAGGCTGTCTTAGGGCGGCCTCTTTTTTGTAGCACCAACCGGCAGAGCGAGGCGTGTCACGCTTGCAGTTGCCGGTATTATTGTGTATGATAGTCGTACTTTGTGAGAAAAATGATCCGAAAGGAAATATAGATATACATGTTAAAGAGAAAAGACGTTGCAGAGTGCGTGATCGAGAGAGTGGATTATCCGAACTGCGGAAGATATAAGACCGAGGAAGGTCAGAAACTGACGGTAAAGAATACGCTGCCCGGACAGAGGATCCGCTGCCGGATATTCAAAAAGCACCAGGACCGGGTCGAGGGCCGGTTCTTTGAACTGGTGGAAAAGTCTCCGCTCGAGACTCGTGAAAAAGCATGCGATATCTTTCCGCTGTGCGGAGGCTGCCTTACCCAGACGATGCCTTATGACGATCAGCTTGCCCTGAAATCGGACATGGTGAAGAGGCTTCTTGCCGATGTAATGGATGAGGACACGATTTTT
>JAFWIM010000146.1 GCA_017514845.1 Lachnospiraceae bacterium | reverse complement strand
GTTCCTTGCCATGTTCCCGAGGCCGTCGCTGTGAACACTCTCCGCGCCCTTCTGCTTGCCGAGACCGACGACCATCATTTTGCAAATGCCACTCTCGTACGTCCCGCGGAACGCATTGTGAGGTTTGATGCGGCAGGAGACGATGATTCCATCAGCCTCATGAGCATTCTTATCCTGATAGACAGGCTTGCCGAACTCCGAATATCCAAGGAGGACCGTTTCCATGGACGACCTGACCGGACAGCCCATGGTTTCGGCAGTGATTCCATATCCCTCAAGCAGCTGAGCCTGTCCTTCCGCCGTTGCCCCGCCGTGGCTGCCCATGGCAGGCACAATAAAAGGATCTGCCCCGCGCTCTTTGCAGAAGTCGACGATGGCGCGGGTGATGGTGTCGACATTTGCAACACCCCTGCTTCCGGCGGTAATCGCAATGCTCATTCCGGGCTGGATCGTAGCGGCAATTTCCGGCCGGGAGAGTTCTTTCCGGACAATCGACGGTATCTCAGCCGGCTCGATATGGCTCTTGTCAAATTCCTGCTCAGCCCGGAACATATCCGGAATCGGTATGCCTTCCAGCATCCGTGAAACATTTCCGCCTTTCTTTATCTTCATATCAAGTCTCCTTACTCAGTCTATATGTGTGTTAATATGTTTATTTTTAAGATCGTCTAAGCGTTCTTTGGGGAGGTTCCCAGATTCATTGCAGGAGCTCATCCAACGCGCGCAGGTCTTCTTTCGTCGTAGACCAGCTCGTCGCGAGTCGAATCACTGAATGATTGTCATCTCTTTTTTCCCAGACATCGAAAGCCACCTCCACGGCAAGCCTCTCCATCATCTGATTCTCAAGCACTATGAACTGCTGATTGGTAGGCGAATCAATGTAGAACTCAATACCATGTGCTCTGATAATTGACTTCAGCTTCTCCGCCATATCAATGGCATGCCTGCTGATTTTAAAATACAGGTCATCTGTAAAGAGAGTGTCGAACTGGATCCCGAGCACCCTTCCTTTGGCCAGCAGCGCGCCGCGCTTTTTAACCGATGTGAGGAAGTGTTTCGGTTTGTTGCCCCTGGTGAAGACGACCGCCTCGCCGCACAGAGCACCGACCTTAGTACCGCCGATGTAGAAAACATCACACAGGTCAGCAATGTCCTGCAGCGACACGTCGGTATCCCGGCTCATGAGCCCGTAGCCGAGGCGAGCTCCGTCCATGTAGAGAGGAATATCATACTTGCGACATACTTCTGAAATCTTCATCAGCTCAGCCTTTGTATAGAGAGTTCCATACTCTGTCGGGTGGGAAATATAGACCATACCCGGGAAGGTCATGTGCTCATAGCTTTCATCTGCGTAAAAATCAGCTATATAATTGTCCAGCTCTTCCGCGTTTATCTTCCCGTTTTTCTGTCCGATCGTCAGGACTTCATTACCTGTGTACTCAATAGCTCCTGCCTCATGCACGCTTACATGTCCGCTTTTTGCCGCGACCACGCCCTCATGGTCCGCAAGCATTGTAGATATAACAACTGCATTTGTCTGAGTCCCACCGACAAGAAATTCGACCTGTACGTCTTTGCCAATGGCCTTTTTAATCTTCTCTGCCGCCCTCTCACAGTACACATCGCTGCCATAGCCGGGCAGGCACTCCATGTTCGTCTCCGCAAATCTTTTGAGGATTTCCGGGTGGGCACCACATATATAGTCGCTCTGAAATGAGATCATTGTATTCCTCCATACTTTCTTTGACAGTTACCTGCCAAATAATCGTATTCTGATAGCGACATTATATCTGGTCATAATTCTTTTTTAAAGTCTGTATACAAAACTCGGACACGCTATCTTCACAAGTCAGTCTATCACCCCCACAATCTTTTTATGTAAACTATCTGTAACCTGAGCAACTATTTACCCCAATAAGCAAGTTTTAGTTGCTTCCGCCATTGGTCCAATGAAACACTCCAAGACCAAAGGCAACTATCACGCCCGGTAAGCAGGTTTTCAGTTGCCTCCGCCCTCGACCTTATGAAATCGCTTCAGAAATAATCCTGCTCATCAGCACAAATCAGTTGCCGAACGCAACGTTCATGCATTAAAATATTCTTATAAATAATTTGTAAGTATATAATTATCACTCAAATCCATCAAAAAAGGAGGAATGACTATGCGATACATATGCATGATCTGCGGCTATGTTTATGACGATGCCAAGGAAAAAGTGCCGTTCGAATCGCTCCCGGCCTCATGGAAATGTCCGCTGTGCGGCGCAGCTAAATCAGACTTCAAACCGGAAGCCAAGCCGGCACAAAAGACTGCCCCGGCTCCAGCATCAACAAAGGCCGCCCCACTCCCAACAGCCCAAATCGATGCCCCTGCACATAAAGACTCAGACCTCAAAAAACTCTCCCCCGGCCAGCTCTCAGCTCTCTGCTCAAACCTCGCGCGAGGCTGCGAGAAGCAGTACAAGCCAGAAGAAGCAGGTCTCTTCAGAGAGCTCGCTGACTATTTTGCTTCTGTCACCCCGGCAATTGATGACGCAAGTGTGGAAAATATAGCCGCTCTTCTGTGGAGCGATATTGACAACTACAGCGGTCTTCGGTCAGCTGCCGATGAGGCCTCAGACCGCGGTGCCGCGCGAGTATGCGTATGGGGAGAAAGAGTGACAAGAATGCTCTCGTCTCTTGTGATCAGATACCTCAATGAAGGCGAAGCATTGCTCGCTGACACAAATATCTGGGTCTGTACCGTCTGTGGATTTGTCTTTATCGGAGACGAAGCTCCTGAGCTCTGTCCGGTGTGCAAGGTCCCGGCCTGGAAATTTGAGAAAATCGAAGGAGGTAAATAATGATGAAGACCTTTGCAGTCAGAAATTTAAAGCTGTGCACCAAGGACTGTCTGTGCCTCTATGTATGTCCTTCCGGGGCAACCGATACAGAGAACAGCATTATTGATATAAGTAAGTGTACCGGCTGCGGCGTCTGTGCCGATGCATGTCCGAGCGGTGCAATCAGCATGGTCCCCTGGTTCTATCCGCCTCAGCAGCCGAAAAAAGACTCGGTCTGCGACGCGCTGAACGCTATGGCGCAGAGCAAGATGGATGCTGAAAAGTCGGCATTGCAAATATCATCATCCACAAACAAAGACGGTCTCGCCCGCCTTATGAAAGCGGTTGCGAAATCCGAGCGGCTCATTGCCGAGGATATCATGCGTGAAGCAGGTTATATGCTTCCTCAGAGTCACAACACGCATGTGCTTCTTGATAATCTCATCAAAAATCCTCCGGAAGGGTTCCCTGTAGAGGCAGCAGAGAAGCTTCTTGCCATGCTGCCGGATAATGAATTATAGTTATTAGAGTTTTCCTCATCCTAAGGCACATGTGCAGGAAAACGCTCACATAAACTCTTTTGCCACCCCCTCCACACAAACTGAAAGGAAACCACTATGACACAGTACGAACGCATGGTCAAAGGCCTGATCTATGATCCCGCCGATCCCGAAATCATGAATGAGCAGGTCCCGTACCAGGACAAGCTCTGGGAATTCAACCAGCTGAAGACATCCGACTACGAAAAAAAGCAGCAGTACATGCACGAGGTCTTTGCCGAGTGCGGCGAGAACTCATACATCGAGCTTCCTTTCCGTGCAAATTGGGGCGG
>JAFWIM010000145.1 GCA_017514845.1 Lachnospiraceae bacterium | reverse complement strand
GGTAGACGCAGGTATCCTTGATCCGGTCAAGGTCACAAGATCCGCTCTGCAGAATGCTAACTCCGTAGCTGCAACACTGCTGACAACAGAGTCCGCTGTCGCTCAGATCAAGGAGCCGCAGCCGCCGATGCCGGCAAACCCAGGAATGGGCATGATGTAAAAATAAAAAAGATATTTGCATATAGGGGGCTGTCGAATGACGGCCCTCTTTTAATTTGCTGAAAATTGTAGTAAAATTGTTTCACAATATGTTGCAAGGAGGAATACTTATGGGAGATATATTTGCAGAGCAGCTCGTGAAGCGCAAGAAAAAGCCGAGTGAACAGTTCCTCAAATACGCTCTGACCGCGCTTGTCGTTGTGTTCGCCCTCGGAGGGTTGTTTGTGAACGGAATCCTGGTTTATTTAGCGCTTGCTCTGGCAATCGCCTGTTATTTTATTTTTCCGCGTTTTAATGTCGAGTATGAATATTCCTATGTGAACGGTGAGTTCGATGTTGACGTTATATACTCAATGCAGAAGAGAAAAAAGAAAGAAGCCTTTAATCTGCAGGACGTCGACTGCGTCGCTCTGTACGGCAATCCGGCTCTTGCCCCGTACCAGACAGGCTATACCGTCACAGACTATTCCGCTTTCGACGCGTCAAAACCACCGTATGTCATTGTGAAGGGCTCGGAAAAACGACTCATCTACATGCAGATCGAGGATCCGACTATCCTGACCGACATGAAGCGGAGACTGCAGAGAAAGTTCTGCGAAAACTAAACATTCTTTGACGAATCGTTGAAAATGGTATATGATGTTCTGCGCAGCGGATCCGGTCCGGAGCTTTCAAGCTGTCACCGGCCCGGATTCCGCGCCGGGTCCATGAGAGACCTTACTAACGATAAAGGGGAAGAGTATGAAACAGTTTACTATCAAGCTGAACGATATCAAAGATGTGAAAAACTTTGTCACAGCGGTCAACGCGTATACTTTTGATGTTGATCTGGTCACAGGCCGGTATATCACCGATGCGAAATCCATCATGGGAGTGCTGAGCCTCGACCTTGAGGACAAGATTACATGTGTTGTCCATACGGATGACAGTGATGAGATCGCACAGGATCTCGAACCGTTTATCGTAACCGAATAATATGAGCGGCTCTGCCTTGCAGGGTGATGGGCTGCCAATCCCAGCTGCAGTGGGTGACTTGTCACGGCTGCAGCTATTTCATATCAGGGATTTCCGCGCCCGGAGCGAAAGCACCCTGCCGGCAGCGCGGATAGACTGCGGACTGATACCCTCCGCATGTGATTATGAGTGAGAAAAAAAGAAATAACACATCGGCCAACAGAAGAAGAAAGAAAAGAAGGAAAAGAAGCAGATTTCCACAGCAGTTGCTGACTGTCTGTATTCTTGTCCTGGCATTGCTGTGTCTTGCTCTTCTCGGCAGGACATTCCTGGGATCTGTCGGAAATGGCACTGCCGGGAGTGAAGGTGCTGACACAGTATCCCAGAGCGCTGAGGTCCGGACAGACCCTGAAGAGCAGGTGGGGGAGGTGGAACCTGATGCCACACCTACCCCGGAAATGATCTCTCTGACGGAGAATATGATCCACACAGGCGACCTCATTCTCGTGAACAGCAGCTATGCCTATGATTTTGAGGCCAACGAGAGCACGATCGACCTTGTAAATATCCGCAATTCTCAGAGCTTTTATTATCAGGTCGAAAAGACGGATTATGAAGTTGCCGGGCGCATGCTGCCATCGCTCGATCAGATGATATCTGCCTGCGACGCGGCTATGGGCACGAGTGAGACAGGAATAACATCAGCCTACCGCTCCTACGAATACCAGCAGAATGTCTGGGATACGACTGCGGAACAGAATGGCGAGGAATACGCGAGAGCTTATGTCGCGACTCCGGGCTACAGTGAGCATCACACCGGACTTGCGGTCGACATCGGCATATTCTACTCTGACGGTTCACAGGGAAGTTTCTCTGAGAGCCAGAATGCGGTCTGGATGGACGAGCACAGCAGTGAGTACGGATTTATACGCCGCTATGCCGAGGATAAGGTGAGCATCACGGGCATAAGCAACGAAAAGTGGCATTTCCGTTATGTAGGTCTGCCGCACGCAGTCTATATGAAGCAGAATAATCTGTGTCTTGAGGAGTATCTGGAATACCTGAGAACACAGACCGGTGCGGGAAATCCGCTGACTGTAAGCACATCTGAAGGAACCTATTCCGTATGGTACACGACAGAGACTTCTATCCAGAAGCCGAGCGGCGATTACCGTGTCTCGGGTGATAATATTGCCGGCTATATTATTACAGTGAGGGAATGATACTGTCTTACCGGCGAGACTTGTATTTCCTGCCTCCTGCGCATGACTTGCACAAAGCAGTATCGACATGGACTGCAGGAGATCATAAGATCGATAAAAACGGAGCAGAGCATGACGAAAGACGAAGTTTACTCAATATTAAAAAATTCGGAGGGCTATGTGTCCGGCGAAAAAATCAGCAGCCAGCTGGGAGTGACTCGCGCGGCGGTCAATACGGCGGTGAAGACCCTCAGAAAAGAGGGGTATGAGATTGCCTCGACGACGAATAAGGGCTACTTACTTGTCAGCAGCCCGGACAGACTGACGTCCGCAGACATTATGAGCTATCTCGGTCCGGAGCGCATGCAGACAGTGCAGGTCCTTCAGACGACGGACTCTACGAACCGGCGTGCAGCGGAACTCGCCATGAACGGAGCGCCGGATGGTCTGACCGTTATTGCAAATGAGCAGTCTGCCGGGCGCGGACGTCTCGGCCGTTCTTTTCATTCCCCTAAGGATACGGGGATCTATTTCTCTGTCCTCCTTCGGCCTACCTGCAAGCCTGCCGAGATTGTTCAGATTACTACGTGGACAGCGGTGGCAATAGCGAAGGCAGTGGAGCGCGCGACCGGGATGAGGCCGGATATCAAATGGGTCAATGATCTTCTGATGGGAGGTCGCAAGATCTGCGGTATTCTGACAGAGATGTCCGTTGAGAGTGAGACCGGCACGATTCAGTATGTCGTGGCGGGAATAGGAGTGAATGTCAACCAGGAACCCTCGGACTTCCCGGAGGAACTTCGCGGGATTGCGGGGTCGATCGCGATGGCAGCAGGTCATCCTGTTCAGAGAGCCAGACTTGCAGCCTGCATGATCGAGGAGATGGACAATCTGCGCAAGGCGTGGCCTTCGGGCAGGGAGGATTATCTTAAGGCATACCGGGAAATGTGCATAAGCACAGGGCGGGACGTCCTGGTGACGGACGCGCGCCATACCGGGGAATTTGCGAAACACGGATTCTGTGAAGCCGTGAATGATGATTTCAGTCTGCGGATCCGCTATGAGGACGGCTCATATGAGAATGTGAGCAGCGGCGAGGTGAGTGTAAAGCCGCAGAAATAACAGATCGGGTATCTGTGTGTGATTGTGGTATAAAGGGGCTGTCGCATTAGACAGCCCCTTTTTCTGACCCGTTTAAAACGGCACGGAAAACTTCCCCGTGAGGTTCTAAAAGGTCTCTTTCGGCACAGTTTTTATTCTTTGTTCTGGTTCAAAGCTCTGATATATTCGAGCAGCCTTATAAGGGTCTCTTTATCCTGCTCGTTTCCGATTTTGCAGATTTCCATAAACAAATTGTGTATTTCCGGCGATTCCTGATCCGCCGCCAGCAGTGAGCGCTGCCCCTGTGTGAGGAACCGCTGACTCTTATCCCTTCTCTCAGGATCCTCGATGAGTTCGTAGATCGGGCAGCCGAAATAGTCGGCAAGCTTTATTAGATTTTTCCATCTGGGGTAGGCTTTCTTACAGACCCAGTTATTAATAGTCGTAAGATTAAGCCCTGCCCCGCGTGCTGCTTCTGCCTCAGTGCAATTGTTGGCACTAAGAAATCCATTGATATTCTTGGCGAGATAGAGCAGCATCTCGTCGCCCGTGTTGCTCATTGAAAAACCCCGATGACATACTGATAATTCAATAATTCGATATCATACGAATAATACTATTATACGGAATTAACAAAAATTGTATATGTACATAAGTACAGAGTATCTGAATCATTTGATTTATCTAATTTTACAGAAGCTCCATTCCCGCCGATATTATTTAGGATAATAAACATTGGTCGGCGGCATTAAAAATCCATTTTTATTGGATTCTTCCAAAGATTGTCGGATTATGAAGCTCAAGCTTGCCGAATCGGAATTTTTACGTTATATTGTATTCGACCAATAGAGGACATTTATCTCCGGTGGAAGTTGATCCGCCGGAGGCTCAACTCTGTGAGGAGTACCCGCATATGAGTCGAAAGAATCTCCGAAGTGTTATGCTGATCCATCGGGCAGATTGTCTGCCTTAAAGGATCTACACAGGGTTTTAGAGGAGGAATTAAAACCATGAAAATTCAGAATCTTGGAGAGCTTCTGGCGTCAAAGACATATCCCGGCCGCGGCATCGTGCTCGGCAGGAGCGCTGACGGTAAAAGCGCAGTAGCTGCCTACTTTATCATGGGCAGGAGCGCCAACTCCCGCAACCGTATCTTCGTGGCAGACGGAGAGGGAATCCGCACGCAGGCATTTGACGAATCTAAGATGGAAGACCCGAGTCTCATCATCTACGCACCGGTCAGAGTTCTCGGATCGAAGACGATCGTTTCTAACGGCGATCAGACCGACACGATCTATGAGGGCATGGACAAGCAGTTCACATTTGAACAGAGTCTTCGGACACGCAGATATGAGCCGGACGGTCCGAACTGGACGCCGAGAATCTCCGGTGTTATCCGCTTAAAGGACGGTTCCTTCAATTATGCTCTTTCAATCTTAAAGAGCGCGGACGGAAATCCGGACAGCGATCATCGTTTCACATACAGCTACTCACCGGCTCTGGCAGGGCAGGGACATTTCATCAGCACTTACATCGATGATGGCAGCCCGATCCCGAGCTTCGAGGGCGAGCCGATCCCGGTAGAGCTTCCGAACGACATTGATGAGCTGACAGACATCATCTGGACCAACCTCAACGAGGACAACAAGGTCTCTCTGTTCGTCCGCTACATCGACATCGCAACCGGCAAGTATGAGACTAAGATCGTCAACAAGAACCAGTAATTAACTAAAACTTCCCACAGCCCACTAAGATAGCAGTCTCATCGTAAAATATACTTTCTCAGGGACGCTCCCGCTCGGTCTCACTGGCAGCGGTACTAATAAATTTTCATCTCTTCGTTCGAAAATTTAAAGTACCGGCCGCCAGGCGACGCCCTGCGAAAGTATCATTTTCGATTTCGACTGTTCAGAAGTCGATAAGTGGGAAGTTTTGCCAGAGATTCAATAAAGGAGAACAATTGGCAATGAAAGAATTAGAACTGAAATATGGATGCAACCCGAACCAGAAACCGTCTAAGATTTTTGTAAATAATGGCTCCGATCTTCCGATCGAAGTTCTGAGCGGCCGCCCGGGCTACATCAATTTCATGGATGCCCTGAACGGATGGCAGCTTGTCCGCGACCTCAAGGCAGCGACCGGTCTTCCGGCAGCAACATCCTTCAAGCACGTTTCCCCGGCAGGCGCAGCTGTAGGCCTTCCGCTCAGCGATGTTCTGAAGAAGATCTACTTTGTCGATGACATGGAGGAGCTTTCTCCGCTCGCATGCGCATACGCAAGAGCACGCGGCGCTGATCGCATGAGCTCTTTCGGCGATTTCATTTCTCTGTCTGATGTCTGCGATGCTTCCACGGCCAAGATCATCAAGAGAGAGGTCTCCGACGGCGTCATCGCTCCGGGATATACTGAGGAAGCTCTTGAGATCCTCCGCTCCAAGAGGAACGGAAACTACAACGTCATCAAGATCGATCCGGAATATGTGCCGGAACCGCTTGAGCACAAGGATGTCTTCGGCATCACATTTGAACAGGGACGCAACGAGCTTGTCATCAACAATGATATTCTTGCAAATGTCGTCACTACCAACAAGGATCTCCCGGAATCCGCAAAGCGCGACCTCGTGATCTCTCTGATCACTCTGAAGTACACACAGTCCAACTCTGTATGCTACGCTTACGACGGTCAGGCGATCGGCGTCGGCGCAGGACAGCAGTCCCGCGTCCACTGCGTACGCCTCGCAGGCAACAAGGCTGACAACTGGCTGCTCCGCCAGTGCCCGAAGGTCCTCGAGCTTCCGTTCGTCGACGACATTCGCCGCGCTGACCGCGACAATGCAATCGACGTCTACATCGGCGAGGAGTACATGGATGTTCTGGCTGACGGCGCATGGCAGAAGATCTTCAAGGTAAAGCCGGATGTCTTCACACCGGAAGAGAAGCGCGCATGGCTCGACCAGGCTCATGACATCGCTCTCGGTTCCGACGCTTTCTTCCCGTTCTCGGATAACATCGAGCGCGCGAAGAAGAGCGGCGTCAAGTACATCGCTGAGCCGGGCGGATCCATCAGAGACGACGCTGTCATCGAGTGCTGCGACAAGTACGGCATGGCTATGGCCTTCACAGGTATCCGTCTGTTCCATCATTAATTAAACTTCATTGCAATGTTTGCAGCTGCCGTGTAGCATTATGCGGCAGCTCTTTTTTTGCCTCTGTATAATTGTCTGAATTCATGCTATAATTATCTTATAAATAGTGACAGGTACAGAATGAAGACAAGAAGGAGGTGCTTTTATGCTGGTAAACCTGAAGGAGATACTTAAGCCTGCCAGAGAGCAGCACTATGCTGTCGGGCACTTCAACACGCTGAATGTGGAGATGGCCCGCGCGGTAATAAGGGCTGCGGAGGAGGTCGGTGCACCGGTCATTCTTGGAATAGAAGAGAGGCAGCTTGATATATGCCCGATCGACGAATTTGCGGCATTTTCGGTCGCGATGGCGAAAAAAGCGAAAGTGGATGTGGCTGTCCATTTTGACCGGGGGAGAACATTTGAAAAATGCATTGAAGCCATGAAACTCGGTTTTACGTCTGTTAATTATGACTGCTCCGAGCTTTCCATGGAGGAGAATGCGGAAAAGGTCGCTGAGCTGGTGCATGTAGCGCATGCCTACGGGGCAAGTGTGGAGGCGGAACTCGGGCACGTGCCGGAGGCAATCGATCTCTCCGAGGAGGAGAAGAAGGATTACCATACGACGCCGGAACAGGCAAAGCGCTATGTAGAAATGACAGGAGTTGACGCCCTTGCGATTGCCGTCGGAACGGCACAGGGCCAGTACACGTTCACTCCGAATGTTGACTTTGACAGGATCCGCGCGATTTCCGAGGCGACACAGCTGCCGCTCACTCTGCATGGAGGGTCCGGGCTCTCGGAGAACCATTTCCGGAAAGCAATAGACAACGGAATAAGTAAGATCAACATTTTCACGGATCTGAATATTGCGGGCGGCCAGGGGGCTATATTTGCAATCAACAGCGGCTATAATCAGATGCCGGAAATCATTCAGTATGAAGTGTACTCGATGAAGGTGCAGGCACTGGAGAAGATCCGCCTGTTCCGGAACGGCAAGTAATCGAAGGAGATATATATGGCAGTAAATCCAATGGACATGTTTAAAATCAAGGGCATCTGGGATCGGTTCTGCGCAGCTCATCCGAAGCTCGTTCCGTTCTTCCGTACCGTTCGCGCGCAGGCGATCGGAGAGGGAACGATCATCGATATCAAGGTGACGGATCCGAACGGGAAAACGTATCACTATAATCTGAAGCTGACGCAGGAGGATATCAATGATCTGTCTGAGGTCAGAGGCCTCATAACATCGATGAATCCGATGCAGTGAGACTGACGGATTGTCGCATGCGCGATGCAGACAATTTGACTTGATATTTACGAAATAAGGGATTGCTGGTTTGGCAATCCCTTAAAAATGCGCTTTTTTCAGTGGGGGGAAGCCCCGCTTCTGCAAGCCTTATTATTTGATTCTGCAGATCCAGCCTTCCGGTGCCTCGATGCGGCCCATCTGGATGCCTGTAAGTGTATCGTACAGCTTCTGGATCGTCGGGCCCATCTTCTCCATGCCGGACGGGAACGCGATGACCTTGTCGCCGTCCACGATCTTGCCGACCGGGGAGATAACTGCAGCTGTGCCGCAGAGACCGCACTCTTCGAACTCACCGAGCTCTGTCAGCGGAACATCGCGCTCCTCGACTTCGAGGCCGAGATAATGCTCTGCAACATACTCAAGAGAACGTCTTGTGATGGACGGAAGAATTGTCGGGGAACCTACTGTAACGAACTTGTTGCCCTTGATGAAGATGATGTTGGCGCCGCCGGTCTCCTCGACCTTTGTGCGTGTCTTTGAATCCGGATACAGGTTCTCGGCAAATCCCTGATTGTGAGCCTGAACGATTGCATGAAGGCTCATTGCGTAGTTAAGACCAGCCTTGATGTGGCCTGTTCCGCGAGGTGCAGCACGGTCGAAGTCAGCGATCTTGATCGTGATCGGCTTTGCGCCGCCCTTGAAGTACGGGCCTACCGGTGTGCAGAAGATGCGGAACTGATACTCATTTGAAGGCTTGACACCGATGACGGCGTCAGAACCGAACATATACGGGCGAAGATACAGTGTAGCGCCGGAGCCGTAGGGCGGGACCCAGGATTCATTGGCAGCTACTACTTCCTTGACTGCTTCCACGAAGCGGTCTTCCGGGAACGGCGGCATCTCAAGACGTCTTGCTGAATCTGCCATGCGGGATGCGTTGAGGTCCGGGCGGAAGCACACGATGTGGCCGTCCTCTGTCTCGTATGCCTTCAGTCCTTCGAATACGGACTGGGAATACTGGAGAACGCCTGCGCACTCGGTGATCTGTACCATCGGATCGTCGATGAGACCACCTTCATCCCATGCACCATTCTTGTAGTTAGAAACATAACGCTTGTCTGTAGCAATGTAACCGAAGCCGAGACTGCCCCAGTCAATGTTCTGCTTTGCCATTGTCTACCTCCCATCAATTTTTCATAAAATAGTTTTGATTTAATATCCGCTGTGAACTGTGTGAGAGCGGAATTATTAAAAACAAATATAAACATTTATCATTATAGTCCTCAGATTTCTGATGTCAAATGAAAATCTGCACTTTACCCCGTTAATCTGATAAAGAAATGGGAGAAATGACCAAAAAGCAAATGTTAGGTTGAAATTCACCTAAACATGCGGTAAACTTATTCGCATGAATCTATATGAAGCAATTTTCCAGAGAAAATCGACACGGAAATATCTGATGGAGCCGGTGGAAGCTTCCAAGCTTGCCGCGATCGGCGCGTTTTATGAGGAGGCGCCCTCGTTGTTTCCGGGTATTCGGACAGAAATCGGCATTACCGACAACACAGATGGAAAGCATGCCCCAAAAGGATTTTTCGGAGTGCGTGCGCCGTATTATTTGACTATATATTCCGAGAAGAAAGACCGCTTCATGATGAATGCGGGTTGTATTATGGAGCAGCTCAGCCTCTATATGCTCACGCTTGGGCTCGGGAGCTGTTTCCTTGGAAGTGTAAGCTATAGACAGAAGCGTGATGACCTTGAACCTGTCATCATCATGGCATTCGGAAAGAGCGCCGGTGCGTTGACACGCCGCGCGACCGAGGCAAAGAGAATACCTATGCACGAGCTGTGCATTTTTAAGGAGGAGCCGCGCCACTGGACGCAGGATGTCATGGAGGCCGCGCGCCTTGCTCCGTCTGCGATGAATTCACAGCCGTGGCGCTTCGTGATCATGAAGAGCAGGATTCATTTCTTCTCCAAGAAACGGGATATTGACCGGTTCGGCAAGTGGGATGAGTTCAGTTTCGGGTGCCTGTTCGCGCATGTTCTCGTGACGGCGGAGGAGCAGTGGCTCGACGTCGACCTGATCAGGCTTGAGAATATCAGCCAGAAGAATTTCAGGAGCAGTCAGTATGTGCTGTCGGCGCTGATAAAGGCGGAATGATCGGGAGAGAAGTCGTTAAATTTACGAAGGTGTATATACAATACAAAAAATAAGGACAAATCGAAAAACTTTATAAAGACGTTTGACACATGTCCTTAAATGGTGTATAGTAATCAATGTCAGCGGTGCTGACAGATGCGCGAGTGGCTCAGCGGTGGAGCACCACCTTGCCAAGGTGGGGGTCGCGGGTTCGATCCCCGTCTCGCGCTTCTTTTTTTGCGTTTTTTTAGGAACGGGGATCGATTCCGCTCGCGGGTTCGGTCTCCGCTCCGCTCCGGTCGGCGCAAAACGGACGTCCACTGGACGTCCTGCGCCCCGTCTCGCGCTTCTTTTTTTGCGTAGGCGACAAGCCAAGGTGCCTGATTCGTGCTTGCACGAGATGAAGGCACTTTGGCGACCGCCCGACATCGAGCATGAAATGCGAGATGGAGGCGGTGATGCCGGGTGGGTAGTATGGCGGCTTGCCGCATACTACCCACTTTTTTTAGGAACGGGGATCGATTCCGCTCGCGGGTTCGGTCTTCGCTCCGCTCCGGTCGGCGCAAAACGGACGTCCACTGGACGTCCTGCGCCCCGTCTCGCGCTTCTTTTTTATTTTACGTGGCTGTCGCATTATGTGGCAGCCATTTTTGTTCAATTTGGCGTTCATTCACTTCACGCACTTTTATCAGCAGTTTCCCCCTTGATTTCCTTCCCCTCATGGAATATAATTAATTGATGGTTAGATTAAGCTAACCCGCTTTTTTGTCATGGCCTTTTCACAGGCTTTTATCAGAAAGAGGTGCAGATTGAAAGGATATTTATCAGTTCAGCAGACAGCCGACAAATGGGGCGTCTCTGTACGTTGGGTGAACCAGTACATACTGGAAGGAAGGATACCGGGCTGCGAACGCTTCGGACATGCCTGGGCTGTTCCGGAGAACGCAATAAAGCCGAAGCGGCTCACTCTGGGAGTAAAAGTAAAGCGGTCTTCTCCTGTCAGTAATGCCGGTGAGAATATGCGGAAGTAAATCTTTTTGCCCCATGGTTAGCTAGCGCTAATGAAACGGAGGACTTATGTCTACTCGGGAGGTGACAACGTGAAAGAAAAGAAGAAAAGCGACCTGGCGGTACTGCTTGAATATGCAGGCAGTTATAAAGCCCTGACATTCATAGGTCTGGGCCTCTCGGCTGTTGCTATGGTGCTCGGAATGCTCCCGTATATCTGCATCTGGCTGGTGGCACGGGATCTGATCGCAGTAGCGCCGAATTGGCAAGAAGCAGTGGGAATAGCCAAATACGGCTGGATGTCATTTGGATTTGCAGTTGCAGGAATCGTTGTCTATGAAGCGTAGCAGCAGAGTACCACGTCCGTAGGAGCTGCCGCACCGCATGGGCGTGGGTGAATGCCGGATCAAACTTACTGGCCCCGGATATATTCCTGGACCATTGTAAGGGAATTCTCGCTGGCCGTCGTCACGAAATAGCTGTCTGACCAGAAATACGGTTTCCAGT
>JAFWIM010000014.1 GCA_017514845.1 Lachnospiraceae bacterium | reverse complement strand
CACCAAAGAGAGTCATGAGGAGACCGAATATGCAGATAAAAGAATATAACGGCGGAGAAATTCTGTTTAAAGAGGGCGATGTGTGCGACAGCATGTTTAAGATCGTCGAAGGGTCTGTATCTGTGCAGATCAAAGCCAGCAACGGGGACAGCGTTGAGCTCACTACACTTGGGAAGGATAAAATCTTCGGAGAGATGGCTGTGTTCGAGTCATGGCCGCGCTCCGCGACAATCGTGATACGGGAGGATCATACAAAACTTCTCGAGATCATGCGCGACGAGATCAAGGATTTCCTCAAAGAGGACCCGCAGCAGGTAAAAAATATCATTACCAATCTTAGCCATCGCCAGAAGAGGCTGATGGATGACTATCTTCACGCCTGCCGTACGATCCGCGAGATGGATGAGACTAAAACGGAGCGTGAAGAAAGAAGCGATACACTGCTCGATAAGATCTCCAGATTTGTCACTACCTATACAAGAACGATGCATTATCTGACTCCCTATCATCTTCAGAATGATCAGGCCCTGGATCACGAATCCGAGGCTGACAAGGATCACAGTATGACGTTCGCGGAGGATACGATCATTTTCACAGAGGGAGAAGACAGCGGCAGTATGTATTTCATCCAGAGAGGCAGCGTTGGCTTCTTTACAGATTACGACACGGAAGATGAAAAATGCATTGCCAATCTTGGAGGCAAGACCTTCTTCGGAGATATGGGATTGATCGAGAAGCTGCCGCGGAGGGCGACAGCGGTGGTCCTTGAAGATAACACGGTGCTGCAGGAAATCACTGAAGAGAACCTTCTGGAGCTGTATGAACGAACTCCGGAAGTCATTATCGGCTGCATGCAGCATATGGCATCCAGAATGCGAAATCTGACGAGAGATTATCTGGCTTCCTGCGAGATGATCGCGAAGATTGTTGTCGCCGAGAAAGAAGAGAGAAAGCTGACCCCGACGGAGAAGGAGAGAAAGCTTGCTCTGATCGAAGCGGCGGAGGAGCTTCGTGTATAACGGAGCTGAATAGGTAGAAAAACTCAAAAAAGAACCGAACGGGGCTGTCGCATTAATGCGGCAGCCCCGTCTTAAATTATGTAATGTTTGATTCGAAAAGTCGACTTGGATCTCGGACCAAGTCTTGTGAGCGAGCCTAAAATTACCTGATCCTATAGAGGAAGGTCACGATCTGACCGCGCGTGCACGGATCGTCAATGCCGAACTTGCCGGCGTCCGGACCGGTCGTGTATCCCTTTGTGACACCTTCCTGAGAGCCCCAAAGGATTGCCTTATAATAAGCGTGATTTTGTTCCACATCGCTGAACGGGGATTCTGACACCTCTTCCTGTGCCGGCTGTCCTTTATATCTCCAGATGAAAGTCATGATCTGACCGCGGGTGCAGGGATCATCGACGGCGAACTGTCCCGCCTTTTCACCTGTGGTGTACCCTTTTGTGATTCCCTTCTGCTGTGCCCAGAGAACTGCCTTGTAGAAAGCATGTGAATCCGGAACGTCCGTGAACGGGGATACTTCTGCCTGTTCCGGTTCGGGGCATCCGTCCATTCTCCAGAGGAACATTACTGCCTGACCTCTCGTGCAGGTATCGTCGATACCGAAGCTTCCGTCAACGTAGCCTTTGGTAATATTGTTCTCCGAAGCCCAGACAATAGCATCATAGTAGGGGTGCTTCGGGTCGTTGACGTCTGAGAATACATCGGCAGATGTTTCCTCTGCCGTCGCTTCAGCGGTTTCTTCGATTGCCGGTTCCGCCTCTGCGGGTTCTTCTGCTATTGATTCTTCGGGCACTTCGACTTCGACTGAAGCATCCTCGATGACGACATCCTGTGTCTGAGTCGCATTTTCAGGAGTGGTCCCTGATCCGCAGGATCTGAAAAGCCATATTATAACGATAATTATGACGGCTATTATGATAGCCAGATACCTATTCGTCTTTTTCATCTCACTATTCTCCATAATTAAAGCATACAACAGGTTCCGTTACAGGACATACATTGGCGTTTTCCTTAAGTCACCTCCTTTTTCTCTGTCATCCTGTCATCACATGTTTTGCATTTATAATAGCTAATCACTTTCGATATTACGATTATACTACGAATTAACTGAAAAATCTTCATGCAGAGAGAGATTTGCGCAAGAATTTCTTGCAGGCCTTTGTTCGAATCTTGGAAACATATGAGCTGAAGTGCATAAGGACCCGATTCAATTGTCCGCTGGACGATATGCTCACACCGAGCGGCGAAGACAATCTGATTGTACTCGGAGAAAAATGAAATATCTGTAACAATACCTTCATTTGTAGTAAAATATTGCTGTGAGCGGGCACGGGAAGCATTAATTGCCAGGCTAAACCGGAGGAAGCCGAAATAACAGTCCAGATGCAGACTTAAGAAAGAGAGGCTGGAAAAATGCCGGAGAAAAAAATAATGTGGCCTCACGCTGCAAGGCCTGATTATGATAAAGCGGAATATGTCAAAGCAGAAATAGAAAAAATGCGGGAATTTGCATTTAAAGAGATCGATGAAGCCATGAGTATAAATAACCGGGTATATAAGAATATCTGTTTGTTTTCTCTGATTGACTGCTTTGCGCAGGAGTATGCCAATTATCCCACCAGCGGGCTGTCAAAGGCATTTTGTGACTTCATTCTCAAATTTCAGGATTACTATGACTATCTGGAGCTGCCGGAACCGGTCACTCTTTTCTATGACTATGAACCTAAGCTGCGGGAGCTGGCGTCCGGGCCGGAAATGCCGGAACCGGAGCTTTCAGAGCCTGGAACAGAGGTGTCCATAGATGACCTCGGACCACTTGACGGGCAGAAGGTCTCTACGGTAATAAGGACCAATAAAGCAGAGGAAATACTGACTGTGATACGGCGCGAGGAGGGCAGAAAAGAGGCCAAAAATTACAGAAGGAACCACAGGCTGATCCATCTTATCTATAAGATGCGCAGTAAGGCGGTTCATGAACTAAGCCGTATGGGAAATGAAAATAAGTGGGAGATCGAGGACGGACGGGATGAACCGTTTTACCGTGATATGGTCAGATTATATGAGTTCGAAGGGAACATCGTGAGTGAGGATTTTTATGAGCTCGTTATTCCGAACCGTTTCATATATAATCTGACACAGAATACGCTTTCGAATTTTTTTGACTTCTGCCTGAAGGAGCAGAGGCTTCCGCTTGAGAACAGGAGTAATTTTAAGAGAGCGGTCGATCTGACCTGGAGAGATTAGATTCATCAGCTTCTTTACAGTTCCGGGATTTGGCATTACACTTTTAGTGTAAACACGACATGATTTTTGAGTTATTAATATGCGAGGGTATCATGCAGATCAAAATCAATGTCAGAAGCGCATCCAGGAAAAAGGCCTCGATTTTGCAGCGAAGCTGTGAATATCCGGACCGGGCGATGACGGTAGAAGAGTTTATTGCGGAGACAGTCCGCCAAAATGTAAGAGAATATAATGATCGAAAAGACGCGGTAGAATTACTGCGTCTTTTTTCACGCGAACAGGGCGGAGAGCCGATAGAGGAACAACTGGAAGATATGGCTGCATCCGGCAAGGTCTCATACGGGGAGGCCATGGATGACCGGAAGGCGGATCCGGAGGCGGCTGTAAAGAATGCGGTGCAGTGTTTTGAGGACGGGATGGTCGCGCTGTTTGCCGATGGCGTGCGGTACACAAAGAAAGACGAGTCGATCCCGCTTAAGGATCAGAGCGAAGTGACATTTGTACGGCTGGTATTTCTCGCCGGCAGGATGTGGTGAACGGCGCGGAGAACAGTTGGCAGATTAGATGTGGTGAACGGTACGCTCTGCCAGTTGGCAGATCAGATGTGGTGAACGGCACGCTCTGCCAGTTGGCAGGTCAGATTTGGCGACCGGCGCCTGGCAGTTTGAGAGAGACAAGATGGCAGACCAGTGAAGGGAGACAGAAATGGCATACGATTATAATTCCCGGACAAAATGGGAGAAAGAAAGGATTGAAAAGTGGAACGCCGAACATCAAAAGAAGATCAACCGGCTCTCAAAGGAGAAGAAGGAGATCTTTGACGAGGTGCGGAGCTTTAGTAATTATCCGCACTGCGGTTTTCCTGTTATCAATAAATGGGGCAGGGAAAAGGTAAAAGCCGCACCGGATAAGACTCTTAAGGAGATCATTTATGACGGCTGCTCAGAAATCATCGATATTTTGGTGCCGGAGCAGTACAGGGGAGACTTTGACTATATGCTGGATCAATTTGCCGCTTTCCAGTACTCAAAAGCCCTCTTCAGACCGACTGTCAGAACAGCCGATCCGGGAGCCCACATCCTGGACGCTTTCGGACTCATGCAGGCCTATAAGGTCCTGGGAATCTATGGCATTACGCCGCTCGAATATCTGACTGAAAAACGGGCGGACGGGGAGTCGATCGACCCGGAACTTCTCGACTTCAAGCGCAGCGACAGCTTCGCCAGGGACCTGCATATGGTGCAGTTCGAGGATATCCTGGCGGCAAGGATCGACAGGGGTGATGCCGCGGTCATCGAGGCTTCGCGGGAGGCTATTCTCAGCGACAATAATACGGTGATCGTCACAGTTCCGCTCATCCGAGGTATCGTAAAATCTAAAGACAAGGAGCTGCATGAACTGCTTTCCAAATTCCTCGTCGCTGCGAGGCTCCAGGAGGGAGTGCGCCAGGCGGTCTGTGAGAATGCGGACTGCGGGCGAGCGGAGGCGTTTTTGACCATACTTAAGGCCATTTGCGATAATGATCTGCTGAGGTTTTCAGCGGTGAAGAGGGCGATTGCGACGTGGACGGGCATTTGCAATCTTGACTCTATGGACAGGGTCTCCGCAAAGCTTCTCGATGACATAAACGAGGCAGTCAATGACCGGGCGAAGGCCGTGGAAATGACCCGGACAGACGACAGTATGAAGATCGTCACCGGGCTCTGGGCGCTCGGATTTTATGAAGCGCAGGACGCGGTCGACCGCATGCTCGAGATCGTGGAGACGGGGACGAAGAACCAGCGGCTGACGATTTCCTACTACAATCGCTTTATGCAGTACTCTCCGCAAAGCGAAAAAGCTGCAAATAAAATGATCGAGACCTACCCGGACGACCAGCAGATGGCGGCGGCCTTTATGCCCACTTACCATGACGCGGTGGACACTGTCATCCGGCACTGCATTCGCGATGAAAATAATAAGCTGGTCTACAGCACATTTGATAAGGAGCTGAAATTCCTCCCGCTGAAAGTCAGTGAGATTTTTGACAGTGAGGAACAGGCAAGGCTGCATTACGGAATCCTCAAAAATCTTGCGGACGGCATGAAAAAGCGGAAGATCGAGTTTGCGCCCATGATCTTTCCGTGGTACGGCGCT
>JAFWIM010000144.1 GCA_017514845.1 Lachnospiraceae bacterium | reverse complement strand
CTGTCTGTAGACCATCTGGCCGTTGCGGTCCTGATAATTATTGTTCTGGATGGATCCGTTAATGACAACTTTTGTACCTTTTCTGAGGTACTTATCCATAAATTCCGCCTGACGGCCGAAGCATACGCAGTCAAAGAAATCCGCGTCCGGCTGTCCTTCTCTCTTGAATCTGCGGTCCACAGCGATGGAAAAACGTCCAACGCCCTGTCCCTGTGCTGAGAAGCGGGTCTCGGGGTCACGTGTGAGTCGCCCCATAAGTACACAAATATTCATATATTCACCTCATTTTTCTGATGTCAGTTCAGTAAATGGGTTTTGTTCATTCTGCCGCTTCTTCCTCGGCTGCCGGTTCTTCTTCTGCCGGAACTTCTTCTTCTGCTGCCGGAGCTTCAGGAGCTTCCTCAGCTGCAGGTGCCTTCTCCGGAGCTACCTTGAATGTGTCATTCTCATCCTTGGCAAGAACAAGGTAACGAAGAACGTTATCCATAATTCTCAGAACGGACTCGAGCTGTGCGGGAACCTGCGCTTCTGCCTCAAAATTGATGAAGAAATAGTAAGCTTCTGTCTGCTTCTGAATCTCATAAGCGAGCTTGCGCTTTCCCCACTCTTCAACTTCGCCGATCATGCCGCCGAAGCGCTCGATGTAATCCTTAGCTCTCTGAACAGTTGCCGCAATTGTTTCGCTGTCCAGCTTTGCGCTGACGACCAGTGCCAATTCATACTTATTCATGCTGTGTCTTTTCCTCCTTTTGGCCTTTGGCCTTCCGATGTCTCACGGAAGACAAGGAACATTTATAAATTTTCACGGAAATATACTATATCATAGGGGTGCCATGAAATCAAGCAGATTTTCAACTTTTTCAGGAGTTCTTCGCATGGCTGAAGTGCATTCCTGTCTTGCCGCGCTTTCCCTGTAGCTGAAACTCATAATGGCAGCAAAGCGCCGGCATTGCAGGTGGATAAGCAGTTCAGACAGGCTGTTCTTTCAGTATGAATCCGGCGTAAGCATCCATCTTTGTGAGAAAAACATTGCAGGTCCTACCGAGAGATCAGAAGATGCGAATGCATCTTCTAAGCTCGCAGAGGAGGACCTGCGTTTTTCGATGAAGATGGTGTTTGCGCCGGACTCCGGAACTACGTAACAGCCTGTCCGAACTGCTGCCGGCTTATTTATGTCCTCAGGTAGAGATTGTGGAGGAACTTGACGGCCTCGCCTCTGGTGCAGCTCTTCGTGTCGCGGAAAGTACGGTCGGAGAAGCCTGCCGCTACTCTCTTTTCATAGGACCAGATCACTGCCCTTCGGAAAGCCGGGGTTATTGAGTCCTTGAATGGATTTATTGTAGATGAAGGCTGGGGGCTGCCCTTATAGCGCCATATGAACGTCATGATATGGCCGCGCGTACAGTCCAGATTGATTCCGAATGTTCCGTCACTGTACCCCTTGGTGATTCCCTGCTGGCTGCCCCACAAAATCGCCTTATAGTAAACATGGGTCTTCGGAACATCGGAGAACGGACTATTCTTCACATTATTCGGGCTGGGGCATCCCGCATATCGCCAGAGAAACATCATGATCTGGCCGCGCGTGCATATCCTGTTAATTCCGAAGGTCCCGTCGCTGTAGCCCTTGGTGATTCCGCGATCCGCTGCCCACGCGATTGCGCTCGCGTACACATGGTTGTAGGGTACATCGGGAAACGGTCCCTGAGGCTTTGGAGTCGGGGTGGGGGTAGGCTCCGGCTTCGGATTTCCGTATGCATAGATGCAGGCATTCCCGCACGTGTCTTTCAGGGAGATTGTTTCACCGGAAATCGTTATCGAATCCGTCGCGCAGTCGAGATACTTGCTTTCGTTCTTAATCTGAATATAGGACTGTCCCGGCTCACAGGAAGTACTCCGCCGCTCGCTTGACGGTCCTTCAAATGTAGCCTTATAGGCAGTGCTGCCGTTCTCTATAAGATTCACAATCACAGCGAATTTGTCTCCGGCTTCGACCTCGACGTTCTTTTTCAGATAAATTTTGTAGAATCCTCTGCCCTCAGTACTGCCGCTCTGCGTCACTGCGACGGATCCGCTCGACGGATCCGTGTTATCGGCGAGCTTCGTTACGACCGAAATTGTGTACTTGCTTGCGGCTGTAGTATATATACCGACACAGTCGATAATTTCCGTCTGTTCCGGTTCGAACACATTTGCAGCATGCGCAATACCCTTGAGCTCATTCATAAAGCCCGTGCCCGAATAGGAAAAGACGTCCTCGTCTCGCAGGGTCCCCGGCTCTTCGTGCTCGGGCACGAACACAGTCGCGGAGCCTAAGGAAGCGTCATAGTAGGAGACCCAGTTGAAGCCTTTATCCGTTCTCGGACTCGCGCTCCCCCAGGAGTTCTGAACGTAGAAAGCTCCCGGAGCCACTCCGTCGGCTACGACCTTGTTGTCATCCCAACCGATCACGGTGAGAGAATGATCCGCCTGAGGTTTCGTGTTGCCCGGCCAGTCCGTGTAAAAACCGTACGTATCATAATTTAGATTGCCTGAATTGCAGGTGATGGCGCATGCCCCATACTCCAGGACCGCAGCTTTCACGGACTCATTAATAGCCTTCCACGTGCTCCCCTTCCAGAGGCTCTTAGTTTTCAGGTCCGACCAGTTTCCGAGAAAAATGACTTTTTCTATATGCGATATATCATTTTCAATGTCGAAAGGCGTCATGCCCTCATCTGTGGGAAAGTTGTCCTCATCGCCGAGGCCTATGTGATTCGCCATCGCAGCCGCAGCCATCAGGGGACTTCCCGGAGTGCCTGCCCAGTAACCGCTCGTAGGCACTCCCGTGTCTCCGCCGGTCTGGTTAAAGTAGCCGTATAGGATCTGCCTCTCTGAGTAGTCGAGTTCGTTGGCCAGATGAGCGGAGATCATGCTCATCTCCGCGGACGTCGTCAGCGAATGGACCCAGCACGAATTGCCGTCCTGGTTCCTGATTCCGGACCGCACAGGATTAATATAGGATGCCGGGAGAGACCCTGCGCCGACGATTTCCTCAGTAAAGCTTTCCAGCTCATTCCTCTGGCTTACGCTGTCAGATGTATTCCAGATCACCGGAACAACACCTCCCGACGCGTGCTCATAATCCTCATAGAACAGAGTCGACAGCTCAAGAGGTGCTTCTTCCTCCTCCCCGCTTAAGGCTCGGGATCCGTATAGATCGTTCTCAGAAAGATCTCCGGCCGCATCGGTTCCTTCATCCGAGGGAGCTTCATCTGCCGAAGCTTCATCTGCCGAGACCCCATCTGCCGGGATCTCATCTGCCGTGACTTCATCTGCCGGGACTTCATCTGCCGGGACTTCATCTGCCGGGACTTCATCATAATACGCCGATTCTTCAGCACCGTATACCGATTCCGTGAGCATCAGCTCTCCGGGAATAGCTGCCGCGACAGTGAACGCAAGCAGGCATGAAATCAGTTTTCTTTCAAATCTCTTATGCAAATTTTTTTCTTCCTTTACAAAAACTTCCCAATCGGTCCGAAGACCGGTTGGGATTGAATTGTTTCTTATACGTGTAACTGGGAGAATACTTCTCCGATTGGCTCCCTGATCACAAGGTCAGCCATCGTATCTCTGGCCGTTGCCGACTTATTGACGAGGACCAGCTTGTCACCCTTAAAGTAGTCGATCAGGCCAGCTGCCGGGTAGACGACCAGCGATGTACCGCCTATGATGAGGCAGTCCGCTTTTGAGATTGCCCTGACCGCGCCGCTTATCACATCATTGTCGAGACCTTCCTCATAAAGGACGACATCCGGTTTGATAAGTCCGCCGCAGTCATCGCACGTCGGCACGCCCAGACTCTTTTTTATGAATTCGGGACCGTAGAACTTTCTGCACCGCATGCAGTAGTTCCGGTGAATTGAACCGTGAAGTTCATATACATTCTTACTCCCCGCTTTCTGATGGAGTCCGTCGATGTTCTGTGTGACGACAGCCAGAAGCTTTCCACAAGCCTCGAGTTCGGCGAGCTTTTTGTGGGCTGCATTGGGCTCCACGTCGAGGATCAGCATCTTGTCCTTATAAAAGCGATAGAACTCTTTCGGGTCGCTGACAAAAAACGAATGACTGATGATCTGTTCCGGCGGATACCTGTACTGCAGATTATAGAGTCCGTCCTGAGAACGGAAATCCGGAATTCCGCTCTCGGTCGAGACGCCTGCCCCACCAAAGAATACGATCTTCTTGTGAGTGTCGATAATCTTCTGAAGTTCATCTACCTCGCGGCTCATAGTTTCACCTTCCTTCTTTATTAATCAGAGTGTCACCTCACGAAGCCGCCTTTGCGGCCTTGGTCGGTTTTGTGCTCGATACGCACTTTCCGATAACTACGCACCTGACCGAGCTGTCCGACGTGCAGGTGGACAGCGTGACCGTAAAATCGTTCTCGGTCAGCGGCACGCTGTTGCTCACTTCCGAAGCTGCCTGCAGCCTCTTTTCCCACTCAAGGAATTCTTTCCCCCTCGCTGTGAATATATTATACACCTCTGAGTCGACAGCTGTCTCAAACGCTGCGTAAATATGATAGCGATAATTGCCCTGCGGGGTGAGGATCCAGAAGTAAGGGGCTGAGTCGTATTTGCCCTGATCCCGAAGGTATTTCAGCATGCCGAACATGCTGCCGCTCTTCATGTTATGCCCGTACACGATCGTGTTGGGGTCGGTAAAGTCGCCTGAATTCAGGCACTCCTCGAAGATCGATCCCGCATAGAGATATTCTCTCCGAAAAGTCTTGTGCAGATAGTACTCATTGTCAGTCGTATGGCAGATCGGATAATTAATATTGTTCTGGGCATCCATATAAAGCCATCCGACTATGTCCGGATTAATAGCTTTCAGATTCTCCCAGTCGACCTCGACCGGAGGGTCCGCGTCCTCAATAATATCGATGACCTCGCCTTCCTCCGATTTAACCGGCTCGGGTGTCGGCGTCGGCGTGGGCGTGCTGTCCGGCTCTTTCTCCGCGACAGGTTTTGTGAATTCATCCGCCAGCCCGTCGTATTCGGCGTCGGCGGCAGCATAGCCATGGTAGATTATGTAGAGCTGATATGCGGAATAGAGGAACACACAAAGCGCTGCCACGAACAGGATCGCCCGGATGATCCCCATCCCGCCTCTTCTCTTTTTCTTCTTTTTTTTCATATAACTCGTCTTTTATGTTTAGTAAATAATGACCGCGTTGCCGATCTCGATAGCATTGAATATCGCTGCCATGTTCTGCGACGGGATATTGACACAGCCGTGGGAACCGTCGTACAGATAGATGTCTCCGCCGAATGAGCTTCGCCACGGCGCGTCATGCAGGCCGCGGCCTCCGTCGAACGGAGCCCAGTAGTCGACAGGTGACGCATATCCCTGAACATCCAGTCTTCCCAGTGTCGCGTGCTCTTTCTTTGCATCGATCGCATAGATACCTCTCCTCGTCTCCCGCTCTGGTGTCGGAAGACCGGTGACGACGTCCGTATCCATGACAAGCTCATAATTATGGTAGCACCAGAGATGCTGCTCAGAGATGCTGACCTCAACATAGGTTCCGGTGATATCGCCGTTGTCCCACCCCATGGCGCTGTAGAGGAAGGTCGGCGTTCTCTCGCCGGCTGCCTGCGTCGCCACGGCGTCCCGAACATCGGCGATGGTGACATCCTTGTTAATGACCCATCCGTAATCTCCGCCTTCGGGAAGCATGATGACCTCGCCGGAATGGGTCGTGAACTCGCGGGCGAGACCGAACGTGTCATATTTCTGGCCCCAGCCGTAGACGAGCTTTCTCGCGTAATCATCCGACAGAGTGACGTGGTTTCCATCGTCGGTGATGAACGGTCTGAGCGTATCCGCGTTGACGTACTCAGTGTTCTCGCCGAACACATAGTACACATTGACGCCGAGTATCGCATTGTACTCATTCATGCGGGTGTTGAGGTTCTCATTGTCGCTGCGGACAGAAGGGTGCAGGTAGCAGTCATCCGCCACCACATCAACTTCCGTCTTACCGGAATCCAGGGCGTCGAATACCAGGGTCCTGAATTTCTCCTCATCCAGCTGGTTGCCTTCGACCTCCGGCTGAATGGAGAAGGACGTCCCGTTATCGACGAGCTGGGCGTCGACCGGAGCCGTAATATTCTCCGGTTTCAGGCAGGAAAGTCCGCTGACGACCTGCTCCGCCTTCTCGCGGTCATATGTAGTTCCGGTGCTGACCTCGTAGGTCTTTGTGCCGAGGAGCCTTAAGAACCAGAACTTAGTGTCCTGCTCTTCCAGAATCTTGTCAACAGCCCCGTCATCGACATAGGCCAGAGCAATATCCTCGGACGTGATCGTCTCCGTCACATCGTTCAGCTCTTTGATGTCGAGGCGGTAGGTCACGATATCATTTGCAATATCCTGCTTGACCTGAGCAGGCTCAAGAACGGATACATCCCGCTCGTTGATGATCGTGCCCGGGAAAAATCTCTTCGAGAAATAGTCCGCATAGTAAAAGTATGCCGCCGCGATCGCTATGATTGCGCAGCAGAGCAGTGATCCGACAAAGATAAGCGCCGCAATTCCCGGCTTCTTTTTCTGCTTCTGCTCCGGCGTATCGGACGCAGGCGGAGGCAGTACATGGCCGGGACCTCCCCCTGCAGGTACGGCTGTCGGCTGTGCAGCTCCGGCTGCCGTCGCCACGCTCACCGCAGACTCTGTGGTCTCTGCCGAATTCTCGCTCTCCACCGGCGCTGCGGTCTCCGCAGGCTTTTCGCTCTCCACCGGCGCTGCGGTCTCCGCAGGCTTTTCGCTCTCCACCGGCTCCGCGGTCTCCACAGGCTTTTCGCTCTCCACCGGCTCCGCGATCTCCGCAGGCTTTTCGCTCTCCACCGGCTCCGCGGTCTCCGCAGGCTTTTCGCTCTCCACCGGCTCCGCGGTCTCCGCAGGCTTTTCGCTCTCCACCGGCTCCGTGATTTCTGCCGCGTCTGCGCACACCGCCGGCTTTTCACTCTCCGCCGGCTCTGCGGACTCTGCTGCATCCTCGCTCGCTGTCGAATCTGCGGTCTCTCCGGTCTCCGGGCTCTCCGCAGGCTCTGTGGTCTCTGCCGCCTCTGCGGACTCTGCCGGCTTTTCGCTCTCCGCCGGCTCTGCCGCAGCCTCGTTCACTGCAGCCGGGCTCCTCTTGCTCCCGTTCAGCTCCTCCGCCCGGGCTTCCATCATCTCCCGTCTGCTGAGGCGCACTTCTTTCTCTGCCAGAAATCTGTCCAGATCCTCAAGAAATATGTCGGATATGTCCATTTTCATCAGCTCTTCGTCCGACATATTTGAAAAATCCACACCGCCCGTCTCCGGAGGATCTCCGCCAGTGTTCAGAATGTTATCCTTCATATTTTCATTCATAAATTAACTCCCTTTTTCCGTATCTGCCATACGTCCCCTGCATGGCATTGCCTTCAGAAAGCCGCTCTTTTTTATAGCAATAGGGCTGCCGCATAAAGCGCGGCACCCCTAAGAAATTATCTATGAAGCAGCTTTTCAAGCGTAGCCAGCTTGACGCTGACCACGAATACTTCGCAGGCCTTTTCAAGTTCCGCCTCTGTCGGATAGGAAGGAGCGATACGGATATTGGTATCTCTCGGATCCTTTCCGTAAGGGTAGGTCGCGCCGGCGCTGGTCATAATGACTCCCGCGTCTTTGGCTTTTTTTACGATTGATTTGGCACACCCCTCCAATGAGTCAAATCCGATGAAGTAACCGCCGTTCGGTTTTGTCCAGGTCGCGATCTTGAGCGGTCCGAGTTCCCTCTCGAGTGTGTTCTCTACGAGTTCGAATTTCGGGCGCATAATATCGGCATGCTTGGACATATGATCGCGCATGTTCGCGACATTGCCGAAGAACCTGACGTGACGCAGCTGATTCAGCTTGTCATGGCCTATTGTCTGGATCTTCATATATTTCTTGATATCCTCCAGATTCCTGTGGGATGCGGCCAGAGCCGCGAGACCCGAACCCGGGAAGGAAACTTTGGATGTGGAGATGAACTTATACACGATGTCCGGTCTTCCCGCCTTGCGGCACTCTCTCAGAATCTCGAGCAGATAATCCTGCTTTTCCGGATCCTCATAGAGATGATGGATCGAGTAGGCGTTATCCCAGTAAATTCTGAAGTCCATAGCGGCAGGTACCAGGTGGGCGAACCGTTTGACCGTCTCCTCGGAATATGTATATCCCTGCGGATTCGAGTATTTCGGTACGCACCAGATGCCCTTCACTGTCGGATCGTTATTGACATACTCCTCGACCATATCCATATCAGGGCCGTTCTCAGACATCGGGACATTGATCATCTTGATGCCGAAGAATTCAGTGATCTTGAAATGTCTGTCATAGCCCGGGACCGGACACAGCCACTTGATTTCATCGAGCTTGTACCACGGAGTTCCGCCGCACACGCCGTGTGTGAAGGAACGGGAGACCGAGTCGAACATGACGTTGAGCGATGAGTTGCCGAAAATGATCATGTCATCAGGCCCCACCTCCGACATCTCGCCCATAAGCCTCTTGGCTTCCGGTATGCCTGTCAGAACGCCGTAATTCCGGCAGTCTGTACCTGTCTCATCGTTAAAATAAATATTGGAATGCAGAACATCCAGCATGGGTCTGGATAATTCCAGCTGGGCTCTGGAAGGCTTTCCGCGGGACATATCCAGCTTCAGCCCCATTGCCTGTATCTCTTTGTACTGCTTCTCTACTTTGCTCTTTTCTTCTGCCAGTTCGGCAAATGTCATTTCCAGATAAGGTTTCATAATAACTCCTCCAAGGCCACCTGCTGTGCTCCAAAACCTATTGGTCTCTTCTTCCCCATAATTTGCAATTATTATACGTAATGGCTCTTTTTGTGTCAACTGCGGGAAATACTCATTCTTCAACGCAGGATACTCGTGACGTAAGTCTATGAGGAATGCGCAAACAAACTCGTCTTCAATCCCTCACAAGAGGGCTGACTGTCAGAAGACAACGCGCCCTGCGCAGCCGCACGGGAGAATGAGCTCTGTATCCCGGATCGGGAGGCCAACCTCACCGGACTCCACGTATGCCGGGCGCAATGCGGCGAGCGACGTCTTCAGCATATGCGTCAGCACGCCTGCCTGCAGACCGGTCGTATAAGAATTCAGCAGGAAGAACAAGGGCTTATCGGAGAGTATCTGCCTTGTGAGCAGGAGCAGAGGATAAATCGTATCCTCAATTTTCCAGATCTCACCTTTGGGTCCTCTTCCGTACGAGGGAGGATCCATAATGACCGCATCATATGTATTGCCCCGACGGATTTCCCTCTGCACGAACTTTGTGCAGTCGTCAACGAGCCAGCGCACCGGGCGGTCTGCCAGCCCCGAGGATTCCGCGTTTTCCCTCGCCCATGTGACCATGCCCTTTGAAGCGTCTACATGGGTCACCGAAGCTCCCGCAGCGAGAGCCGCGCAGGTAGCGCCGCCGGTGTAGGCGAAGAGGTTCAGCACTTTAATCGGCCTGCCTGCTTCTCTGATCAGTTTCCCGAACCAGTCCCAGTTGGCTGCCTGCTCGGGAAAAAGGCCTGTGTGCTTAAAGCTGAAAGGCTTTAAATTGAACCGGAGATCCCCGTATGATATCTGCCAAGTCTCCGGCAGATCAAAGAACTCCCAGTTCCCGCCGCCCTTGCTGCTGCGATGGTAATGACCGTTCGGGTGTCTCCACCCCTCATGGGCTTCCTCAGTCTGCCAGATGACCTGAGGATCCGGGCGGATCAGAAGATATTTTCCCCATCTCTCGAGCTTTTCTCCGCATCTTGTATCCAAAACTTCGTAATCTTTCCAATTTTCAGCGATCCACATAGTGTTCTCCGTCCGTTTTTCTCCCTTTTTATGAACCATGATACTACACTTTAACAAAAACGTAAACAAACGTAAATACAAGTAGAATTGACGTAATGACTCTAAGATGTTAAAATCATCGCTATACTGCATTCGTAAAGCCACCTTCTGTATACAAAAGAAGGTCAGAAATTTTTATCGCAAAGGAATTTAGTTATGACCAGATTGCTTAAGACCGGCACTGTGATCCTCCTCGGAGGAATCCTGTTCCTCAGTGCCTGCGGCGCCAGGAACGCCAACCAACCGAAGCCGGATTCAGTCATCGCCGCTGTCCCGACTGCAACGCCTGCCCTGACTCCCACTCCCATTCCGGCGGTCCTTGAGTCTGATCCGGAATCAATTGCTGAGTGGGTACTGAGCGGTGACACCGATCTGAATGAAAACGAGGAATCCGACGACTGGGTACAGGACGACGGAGACGCGGTGGAAGACGAGGATCAGACAGAGAACACAGAGTACTATGAAGTAGGTATTGTCGAGGATAACGAGGACACTGACCAGGGAGGCGAGGGAAACCAGGCGACCGCCCTCGAGATTGCGGATGTCTACAGCGAGCCCGGCGGCGACCCCGACACGATCATAGGCACGATCGACGCCGATGAGCGAGTCACGATCCAGGGAAATGTTGACGGCTGGTTCGTCATCAATTACAACGGCCAGCGCGCTTATGTAAATTCAGAACTGTTCAGCTGAAACAACAAAATTTGATAACTGCCCCGACCGGGAGTCCATATACGAATGCGATATGGTTCCCCGGCCGGGGCAGTTTTTTATAGTTACTTTTCCGCTCATTTCTGGTATTATAAACGCATAAGAGAAGGAGGTAATCTCACTCATGATAAATGATTATAATAACGCCAGAAGACAGGGTGAGCGCGCCAGACGCTGGGCAACTGTATCCGGCCGCAACCCCTATCTGACATCAATGGAAGAGTTTGTCTCTTCTTCTGATATAGCAGCGGAACAGGATCTCGGCATTCACGAAATTCCCCTCTATCTGTACGCGGGCACGCGCACACGGGGCAGGCAGAACGCATTTGCGGAAAACTTCATGCCGCTTCTGGATGAGGGCTCGGAATTTGCAAAAAAGTGGGCCGACCTGTTCGATTCACAGCTCGAAGAGGGTCTCAGAGAACCGGTCAAGGCATACGAATACATGGGACGCTTCTATGTCGAGGAGGGCAATAAGCGGGTCTCCGTTATGAAATACCTGGGAGCCTACTCGATCCCTACCCACGTGATCCGATGCCTCCCGAAAAAGACCCGCGACCGGGATATTCAGGTCTACTACGAGTATATTCCTTTTTACGAAGTGACAGGCATCTTCGGTTTCATGTTCTCCCGCGAGGGCTGCTTCGAGAAGCTTGCTGCGCTGCTGGGACGTGACCTTGTCACACCGTGGCCCGAATCGCTGGTGAAGGACTTACTAGACACGACCGAGCGGTTCGCGTCTGTTTTCTATCAGAAAGGCGGTTCGCGGACCGGGCTGAGAGCGGAAGACGCCCTGCTCATCTCACTCGGCATCTATCCTCTGGAAACTCTGCGGGACGCCGGAAACGATGCCCTCGGCAAACACATGGACCGAATATGGAAAGAATTCCTCACAGAATTTGATTCCGAAAACCTGAAGCTCATCGAGAGCCCCTGGCAGGTCGACAAAAAAGCGGGCGCGCTGCAGGATGCCAAGATCGCGAAGATGCTCAATGTCATGCCGACCTATACCGTCTCCCGCCCGCTGAAAGCCGCTTTTCTCTATGCAAATGATGAAGCATCCTCCAGTTGGACTTACGGACATGAGCTCGGCCGCAATGAGCTCCACCGCATCTACGGGGATCTGATCGACACGATCAAAATCGAGAACTGTAACGATGAAGATTCCATCCTGAAGGGCGTGAACGTGGCGATAGATGATAAGGATGATGTCATCTTTACCACATCCCCGCTCATGATGCCCGCAGCCCTGAAGGCAGCCATCGAAAATCCCGGAATCAAGTTCCTGAACTGTTCAACAGGTCTCACGGTCAACGCTGTGCGCTCGTATGAAGCAAGGACCTACGAGGCCAAGTTCCTGATGGGTGCTCTGGCTGCCATCGTTGCTCCCAACCACAGGATCGGCTACTGCGCCGGGGCTCCGATCTACGGAACACTGGCGGAGATCAACGCATTTGCGATCGGAGCCTCCATGATCGATCCGGAAGCGCGCATCTCGCTTGTCTGGTCAGGGCGAAAGGACTACGACTGGGAAGCGGACCTTACATCCCAGGGCATCTCCGTCATCTCCGGCAAAGAGTTTATCACTCCGACAGATGAGAAGCGGCATCACGGCCTTTACCGGATCCTTCCGGACGGCAGCGCCGAGAACCTGGCTGCGCCGATGCAGAACTGGGGACGCTACTACGCTCTTATCATTGAGAGCATTCTGACCGGGGCCTGGGAGTCGAAATCCCTTACGGATAAAAATCATTCCCTGAACTACTGGTACGGCATTTCATCCGGTGTCATCGACGTGATTTACTCAAAAAAGCTTTCCTATAATACACTGAAGCTGCTGGATCTCCTCCGCGACGGACTTGTGAAGGGCACGATCAGCCCGTTCGATGGGGAGCTGAGAAGCCGCGACGGACTTGTGAAGGCACAAGGCTCAGACCGCCTCACCTACGAAGAAATCCTGTCGATCAACTGGCTGAACGAAAATGTCGACGGTGAGATTCCCGCAGCATGGGAGATGAAGGACAGCGCCAAGAAGTCCGTATCTGTCGCAGGTGTAAAAAAGTAAGGAGTCCGTATGAAGATACTAACGATTGCAGATGAGGAGTCAAAAAGTCTGTGGGACTATTATGACCCGGAGCGTCTGCGCGGCGTGGAGCTTATTCTGTCCGCCGGAGACCTTTCCCCTGCTTATTTGGAATTTCTGGTCACGCTGACCAACTGTCCCCTCCTCTATGTGCGGGGAAACCATGACAGCAGGTATGAAAAGGAACCACCCGGCGGCTGCATTTGCATCGAAGACAGAATCTACAATTATAAGGGTCTCCGCATTCTGGGACTCGGAGGCTGCATGCGGTATAACGGCGGGAGCAACCAGTACACGGAAAGCGAAATGCGGCGGCGGGTACGTAAATCTGAGATCAGCGCTGTGCTGATGAACGGTTTCGATATCCTGCTTGCCCATGCGCCCGCTCGCGGATACGGGGATATGGATGATCTCCCGCACATGGGGTTCAAATGCTTCAATCCTCTGCTCGAGAAATGGAAGCCGCGGTATTTTGTCCATGGCCACGTGCACAAATCCTACGGACACTTTAATCCCATAATGACTCACAGCGCCGGCACAACAATTGTCAACTGCTTTGATCATCAGATCATCGATTTTCCCGAAAGCGAATTCCCCTCCAGAGGACCGACCGGTTCTCCTCTCTATGACCGCTATATGGCTCTCATGAGGAGAGGAGACGCATAACACTATTTCATCCAGTGAGGTTCGACCATTGAAAACTCTTAACAGTTTACTGAGAAGCATCATATATATCCTCGGCGGGAGCGCGCTCCTGTTCATTACGTACCTGAATCTGACAGGCACAGCTTTCATGCCGCTCACAGACGCGGAGCTCGTTTCATTTGAGACCGATAATGTCCTGTTCTACCTCGTCCTCCTGACAGTCCTGGCATGCATTATCGCTTTCAGTTTCTTCGCTTTCAGAGATCCCCATGGGTTTTTCTCGAAAAGCGGCGCCCTGCTGTTCTTTATCATCGGCACAGCCCTGTATCTGGGCTTCGGACTCTATCTGATTTTTCGTGTGCCGACGGATCTGAGGGCTGACGCGTATGCCATTTACACAGCTGCCGGGGAGATAAAGAACGGCAACTATTCCTCTCTCATCCTTGACGCCTCCACTGCGGAAAGGACCTATGCGAGCGGCTATCTTGCCGCATATCCTCACCAGATCGGCATCACCCTCATCCTTAGTCAGCTTCAGAGATTTCTGCCGGACGTTCGCTATATATATTTTTTGAATCTGATATTGATCCTTCTCAATAATCTTCTGATGCTCAATATCGCGGATACTCTGTTCCACAATGACCAGGTCAATTTTATGACAGTTCTTCTGTCGTTTATTATGATCCCCCACTTATTCTTCAGCATCTTTTGCTATGGAATCATCCCCGGTCTCACTGCGCTGCTGATATCTTTCCTGGCTCTCGCGAGATTTGAAAAGACCGGGAATATTATCCTCGCTGTCTGTGCGGTGCTCTTTGGAGCCTTGTCCGTCGTTATGAGGAGTAATTACATGATCGGCATCATTGCCGAAATAATACTGCTGCTCCTTGTATTCCTCCGTTCATTTGAACCGGATCACAGAAAAATCGTCGGCAGAGTTCGATATATTGTGACGGCATTCCTTCTCATCGCTGTCATGATCCTTCCGAACATGGTCCTCAGGATCGGCATCGGAAATATCAGCGGCCATAAGATTGAAAACAGCATTCCGAAATCAGCCTGGATGGCCATGGGCCTTAGCGAAGGACCCAGAGCTGAGGGCTGGTACAACGGCTACAACTACAGCACCTTTCAGGAGACCGGTTACAATCAGAAAGCCGCCGACGAGGCAGCCCGCGCTCTGATCGGTGAGCGTCTTTTGGCGTTCCGGGAAGACCACGATTACGCATACACCTTCTTTATGAGGAAGCTTGCGTCCACCTGGTCAGAGCCTACTTTCCAGTCTGTCTGGGTCGGTCCCCAGGGGGCCTCGGCGAAGAAGATCGGCGGTATCCTCATAAGGAGCATCTACACCGGAGGAACAGCTTACGATATCACCTGCATAATCTGTAGTATTGTCTATATCACAGTGCTGGCAGGCTGTGTCCTTTTCCTGGCAAAAAGCTTACTCCGCCGGATACAGGCATTGACCGACAGATACAGTCACAGCGACAACGTCACCGTCTTTGCGGCATTTCCGATCCTCTTCCTGCTTGGGGTGTTCCTGTTCCACCTTGTGTGGGAGACCAAGAGTCTCTACGTCTTCAGCAGCATATATATGCTGCTCCCGCTGGCTGCGGCAGGACTCTCCTTTACGGAGAAATAGACTGCTAAACTTCCCACAGCCAAGTCTTTGAACGTCGCCTCATAAAAATGTATTCTCAGGGACGCTGCCGCCCGGTGACGCCCTACAAGTACATTATTTATGAATGCGGTTTTAGCAGGGATTTAGAGTGGGTAGTTTTATAAATCAAAAAGCTCCTCATGGTGCTGTCAGGCATCCACGAGGAGCAATATTTTTGTGTTTAGATGTAAGTAACAGTTCAGACAGACTGCTCATGCAGTTCGATTCAGGCGCAGGCATTCATCTTCGTGAGAAAAACATTGCGGGTCCGTCCGAGAGATCGCAAGATGCGCAGCATCTTGCAAGCTCGCAGGGAAGGACCTGCGTTTTTCGATGAAGATGAATGCCTGCGCCTGATTCAGAACCCAAATGCAGTCTGTCTGAACCGTTACGTAGAACCGTTACGTAGAACCGTTACGCAGAACCGTTACGTAGAATCACTCGCATATTTTTGCGCGGTCCCCGAAGAAAATGATCGCTGTCATGCCGGGCCCGGTGTGCGCCCCTATAATCGGAGAGAGAAACATCTCTGTATAGCTGACAGACGGATCATGACGTTTCAGCATTTCTTCGAGAATTGCAGGTCGTTCCCCTGCATCCGCATGAGTAATGTATGCATTCTTTCCGTATCTTGTATCTCTGCTGTCCAAATATCTCGTCATCAGTTCCCTCAGCGCAAGCTTCTCACCCCGCTTTTTGGCAACAGTGATCAGTTTTCCTTCCTGATCTATGACCAGTATCGGCTTTATGTTCATAACAGTACCGACAACGGCTGTAGCCGCGGAAATGCGTCCTCCGCGCTTCAGATACATGAGGTCCTCCACCATAAAGATGTGGCAGACTTTGTGGCTCATTTCCTCGAGATTAGCTGCATTTTCGGCTGCGCTCATCCCACTCTTTTTGTTATTGACCGCCAACTCGGCGAGCAGTCCCATCCCGCCCGTTGCGGACAGCGTATCGACCGGATATATTTTCGCGTCCGGGTATTTTTCGTCCATGTCCATCTTCGCGATCCGCGCACTGTCGAAAGTCTTTGTCAGTCCGCTCGACAGAGACAGATAAATCACGGATTCACCGCAGGCAAGATGCTTTTCAAATGTATCAATATACTGCTGCGGAGTAATCTGACTCGTATGGGTTAGATCCCCGGCCCGCTGTCCGGCATAAAATTTCTTCAGCAGATCTTCATCCTCCATTCCCCGACAGACTCGCTCTTCCTCGCCCAGCGTATAGTTCATAGGTACAAAAAACAGCTCGTTGTTCCTGAGGAACTCCTTGCTCACATCTGCGGATGTGTCAGTGTAAATGACATAATTTTCCATCGCAATATCCCTTTCATCCGTTGGTGTGCCTTTTATTCGACTTATTTCAAAAATCCGTTGACAATCTGTTCCTCAGCTTCCTTTTCGGTAAGCCCCAGTGTCATCAGTTTCATGAGCTGCTCACCGGCGATCTTTCCGATGGCCGCTTCATGAATCAGGCTCGCGTCGATGTTATTGGCGGTGAGGGACGGGCACGCCGTTACCCTGCCGTTCTCCATAATGATCGAATCGCACTCGGAATGGCCGGCACATGGCGCATTCCCGTTGAGACGGCTGTCAAAGAATTGTGTGCTGTTCTCGCGGGCGACGCTTCTGCTCACCACATTGGCCGAGCACCCCTCCCCGTTGAGATCGACATTAAAATATGTCTTTGCGTTCTGCACGCCGTTCGTAAGAATCTTTTCTCTGACCTCAAGCTTTGCTCCGGCTTTGAGGTCGCCTTCCGTTCTCCGGTCCGTGTCATCGATTCCTGCGATCTGTGTCGTCTCCATCTCCATGGAGGCTCCTTCATCGAGGTGCACGATCGTGGTCGGGTTCATGACGTTCTTACTGCCGTCGCCTTCACCGTAGTGCTTCTCGACATAGCGGATATGGGAGTTCTTTCCAAGCCAGAATGTGTGAATGCCGTCGTGCTGTGACAGTTCACCGCCGCAGTTGTGGATGCCGCAGCCTGCGATGATTACGACGTCAGCGTCCTCACCGATGTAGAAATCATTATACACAAGATCTGTGAGACCGGTCTGGGAAATAATGACCGGGATATGGACGCTCTCTTTCTTTGTTCCGGGAGCGATGTAAATATCGATACCCGGCTTGTCTGTCTTGGTAACTATATCGATGTTGGCGGTGGTGTTGCGGCCTGCCGCCTTACCGTTCTCGCGTATATTGTACGCTCCGACCGGGAGCGCGTCGAGGTCAGCGACCTCCTTCAGTAAGTTCATGCGTATCTCGTCCATCTTGACCTCCTCACGACATTGCTTTCTGCGTCAGAATATCACAGGTCGTATTCCCGGCATCGGCGCTTTTTAAGAGTCCCGGAAGGATCTCATCGCGGCTTCCGACTCTGTCTACCCGGCCATCCCTGATGACGACGATTTTGTCTGCAATGCTCAGGATCCGCTCCTGATGGCTGATGATCAGAATGTTCCCTCTGGTCTCCTCGTACATTTTCTCAAAGACCCTGATGAGATTCTGGAAGCTCCACAGGTCAATGCCTGCTTCGGGCTCATCGAACACAGAGAGTTTTGTTCCGCGGGCCAGGACCATGGCAATCTCAATCCTCTTCAGTTCACCGCCGGAGAGGGAATCGTTGAGCTCACGGTCAATGTAATCCCGCGCGCACAGACCGACTTCGCTGAGGTAATTGCATGCCTGAGCGAGGGTCGTATCCTTACCGGCCGCAAGGCGGAGAAGGTCGCGCACCCTGAGGCCTTTGAAGCGCACAGGCTGCTGGAACGCGTAGGAGATTCCGAGATTGGCTCTGTCCGTAATACTCATATTGGTGATATCGATGCCGTCCAGCAGAATCTGACCGCTTGTCGGCATATAGATACCGGAAATCAGTTTGGCGAGCGTGGACTTGCCGCCCCCGTTCGGGCCGGTGATGGCCACGAACCGCTCATTGATGGAAAGGCTGACGTCACTCAGGATTTCTGTGTCATCCTCAGCCACGTAGCCGACATGTTTCAATTCAAGCATAAAAACCTCCGTGCATAGTCTGTATAGCGCTCATAATGAACCGGGGATCATATCTCGGTCCCCGGTATATCACATATAAACTATATGATACTAGAGAATTTTGTCAAATGCAAGCGGTGGAGCGTTCAGATGAGACCGAGTCTTTGAAGCTCTTTCGCAACACCGTCGTCATCGCAGGATTCGCAGATAATGTCCGCTTCATCCTTGACCCGCTGTTCCGCATTTGCCATTGCGACCGATATTCCGGTCGTGCGAATCATCATGATGTCATTCATGCTGTCGCCGAATGAAATCGTGTCAGAGACATCTGCCCTGAGATAGCTGCACAGTCCGAGAATCGCCGCGCCTTTATTTATATCTGCCCTCGTGACCTCACATGCCTCGATGGGCATATCCTCGATCATATTGGAAAAATTCGTCGGCAGGTAACCCGGTCCGAAAGCGTCAATGATCTTCTCATAGTCAGCTGTCTTTCTGACAAAGAAGAACACCTTATAGATTCCCTCTCCGGCATAGTCGCTCACAGAACGATTCTCCTGTGATGCCATGGCTTCGATGAGGCGCAGAAGTTCCGTGTTTACACCGGTCGTCTCCTGTATCTCCTTCAGCACATTCAAATCAAACTTGCTGTAATAATCTCCGCCTGTCGTCTCGTAATTATAAAATGCAGCGTATTTTTTAATCGAGGGAAGAACATCATCAAGCATCTTTGCGTCCGCGTGATTTTCATAGACTGTTTTCCCGTCTATCACGGCTCTTCCGCCGGCGTGAAATATACCACCGTCAAAACCGATGCTCAGAATATCCTCATTCACGATCTCCGGACTCCGCCCGGTACATATAAAAGCCTTATGACCGTTGGCACGGGCAGCCCGGATTGCGTCTCTTGTCCGCTGGCTCACCTTTTTGCCGGGCATGGCCAATGTGCCGTCGATATCAAAAAAGAGCAGCTTTCCCATGACGTATTCCTCCTATGCTGAAGCGTTAAGACATACCGCCAGAGAATGATCGGCGAGGATCGTATTGGCGCTGTACAGGAACAGAACATCAGTGATCCCGTTGGCCTGAATGACGTTGTCAAGCCGGTTGAAGTAGTATCTTGGGTCTATCATTATGATCGTATCATAGTGAGGAACAAGATACTGAACAAAGCTGTTGGCGTAGGAATCCTTAAAAATTAACAGAGATCTGCCCGTACCGGCTGCTGTGTGAATTTCGACGATCGGGTGGTTGCCCCCAAGAAAGACCTGGTACTGATCCTTCTCATTCAGTTTGTCTTTCATATAAAGGGAGGAGACAGTCTTGCCCAGATCAGCGTAATACACGTAATAATTGGGACAGTTCTTCGGAACATAAATCTCGATTTCGTCTCTTTGACGGAAACTTCCGCTCTGTGACCCGAGAGTCCCAAGGAAAGTCTCGGAGAGAAGATACTCGTCAAATTCCGTCACAGGCACATCGATGCCGAGACCGGGAGCGCATTTTTCATAAACCGTCCGCGCCCCGTAGCTCGTCCAGTGATGGTCCGTCCGATAGTAGAGGTTCCTTGAATCGTTCGATGTTTTCAGTGCTTCCGAGGCATTAGTAAAAGCGACCCCGCTAAGCTTCTGGCCGAACGCGTCAATATCCGCCGCCTGATCTCTGACAGGGGCGCTTGCCGGCAGCTTCTTTGGCAGCACTGCCGCCGCACAGGGTACGACCAGCATTCTGGTAGGCAGATCGGAATGGGCTGCAGCGAACGCATTCACCGCATTTGCAATATCATCCAGTGCCTCCTCATCCGGTTCCACCGTCTTCTGCAGCAGATAATGATCTCTGCCCAGATATACGTCGTGCGATTCTCTCATTCCAATCAGTCTGTCGTAGGTAAGCTTCAGTGATATCCACCTGTCGCGGAAGGCGAACTGATCAGAAAAATGTGCCGACATGTCCTTAAAGACGTTTCCCCCAAGGAGACCGTCCACACTGATGTCCGGCCGCTGTTTTAAATTTCGATTTTCATTGGCTGAAAAGGTCTTATCCGGCGTCAGCGTGCTGATTACTGTGAACAGCACAACGAAGAGAACACATACAAGGCCCGTGATATAGCTGAGGCGTCTCCTCCGTCTCTGCTCGCGCAGAATTCTATTTTTTCTTCTTCTTGCTGCCCTGCTTTCAGGGATCTGTGTTTCAGAACTGTTCATTATGACCACTCTCTATATAAAGGTCTCTGTCATCAGAATGCGAAGTACAGGAAAGATGTATACGTGCTGCCGAGCAGCGATGCCGTGCAAAGGACCAGAAGCCCCAGACGCAGCGCGACAGCGATGAACGTCAGGATATGCTCGTTGAGGCCGATATTGTTCTCAGTAAACAGCCGGTTCCATAGAAAGCTTCCGAACGGTGTGCACCCGATGAAGCTCACGACAAGCAGAATGAAATAGGTCCGAAGAACATACACGGCCGTGCGGGTCGCAAATGTCGCTCCGCCCATCATCGACAATATCACCCTGAACGCTGACGGAAGTGTCGGCGAGAAGAAAAAGATCCAGCCGATTCCGGCAATAAGGCATGTCGCTAGTCTGCGAAGAGCTGCCGGAAAACCGTCGAATCTTCCCTTTATGACGAATCTCTCAAGGATGACGAACGCGCCGTGGTAAAGACCCCAGACGACGAAACAGAACGTATTTCCGTGCCAGATGCCTGTCAGCAGCCACACAACGAGCAGATTTCGAAGGATCAGAATATCCGGGACTCTGCTTCCGCCCATCGGAAAATATACATACTGCTTGAACCAGTTGCCCAGAGAAATATGCCAGCGTCTCCAGAATTCCGCTATCGTCAGCGACATGTAGGGATAATCAAAGTTCTTCTCGAACTCAAATCCGAACATTTTGGACAGACCGATCGCCATGTCCGAGTAACCGCTGAAATCGAAATACAGCTGCAGACTGTAAAAGATCATCATGAGCCATGCCCCGAGGATTGAATTCTCCGCCTGACTGAGCAGGGCAAATCCGGCACCGAGGGCATCCGCAAGCAGCACTTTCTTGCCCAGACCGATGAGGAAAAGCACACCGCCGTCCATCAGTTTGTCAGCGTCCGCCTTTCTGCCGGTGAGCTGCGATTCCATATCCGCATACTGGACAATCGGACCCGATAGCAGCTTGGGGAAAAAGCTGACGTACAGAATGAAATTCACGGGATTTCTCTGCGCGCCTGCACGCTCCGCGTACACGTCAAAGAGATAGGACAGGACCGTGAACGTGAAAAAGGACATCCCAACCGGCATGTCGTCAAATATATACTTGAATGATGCCAGAAGCACAACATTGGCCGCCGCGGACGCAATGAGAACTTTCAGGGCCATATCCGTATGCTTGCTTATCTTCAGATGCTCGATCTCAATTCCGCTCGCGTAGTTGAAGAGAGCCGCAAAGAGCAGGAATATTACTGATTTTGGACTGCCCCAGGCATAAAAGATAAAGCTTATGATAACAAGCAGTACATTCTTCAGCCGCGCGGGAACGACATAATAGAGGATCAGAGTGATCGGAAGAAAAACAAAGAGAAAATATATACTGTTAAATACCATGTCGAATTTTCCCTCCGTTTACAGCGCTTTTCTGAACGCGCTCTGTACCTTATCCGCGCGGGCTCCCACATACAGAAGGCAGTAATTACCGGCACAGTCGCATACCGCGTTTTTGAGCAGTTCCGTCTGATCTACGCCGTAACCCTCAAAGCTGTTGAGCTGCGTCCTGATGCGGGCGTTATACGCCTCCATGACCTGATCTTTCTGCGATGCGTCTTTCAGGCGAATGAGGACCAGCTCCTCCGCTCCCATGTTCGTCTTCGGGCTGTAGTACACCGCTCCGTCATACTCCGATGAATCGAGCGAATAGAACCGCTTGAGGAGCAGCATATCCGACTCTTTTGTGTTGTCTAAATCCGCGTACTTTGTGACCGCGGCTTTCATCATATCAAAACCGGTCTTAGAAGGGCGCGCGCTGGCCTTCGTATTTATAAGCATGATAATGAGGACTGCAAATGCAGCCCACTTTACCGCCTCGACCACGTAGATCCACGGCGCGACCGGTGTCTTTCTTCGTTTTCGCATCTCCCTCACGTCTCTACCCCTTGATCAACCGGCACCCATACGGGTCCGGGGCATTCTGTCAAAATGATTACGCATCTCCACCGGCAGTCTCCGCATTCCCGGCTTCTTCAGTCTCTCCATCCGCATAGTCAGAGGTCTCTCCGCCTTCATCAGAGATTTCCCCGTCTTCGCCGGATGTGTCCGCAGTACCATCAACTGCCTCTGCATCTCCTTCCGTCTGCTGCGCGTCGCCCGCGCTCTCGGTTTCCGCGGCCTGCTTTGCGGCTTCCGCGGCGCTTGCATTTGCAGAGACCTGCTGGGACAGAGCATCCGCGTCGCCGGTCTTCTCATACTCGTAGTCGAAGGCCGTCTTCAGCATCGTCCTTGCCCAGATCGGATACATTTCCGGGAAAAAGTGCTGACCGTCTGTGTCATACAACTCCGGATAATCATCAAGATAACTGTCACAGTCGATCCAGCAGACACCCAGATCGTCCGCCATCTTCTTCAGAGCTTCATTGTACTCCGGGATATTCTTATAGTTGGAGTCATTCTCGATTGCGTGCGCATTTACCGGAATGATTGAATTGACAAATAAGACCGCGCCGGGTATACGCTCACGGTAAGCATTGATCACTTTAGTGTAGCCCTCAATGAATTCCGCGGCTGTATTCCAGTAGCCGTCGACATCGTTCATTCCATAAGTAAAGAATATACGTGATGGATTGGCGGCGGCAACGGCATCCAGGTAATCCATGGCATCCGTACACATCGTGCCCTTTTCCGCAAACACATTGGTCGTAGTCAGGAATCCGTCGAATACGAAATCCTCTGCTCTCGAATCGCCGAGAATGGCTGACCCGTTGAACTGCGACCAGACGGAGATTTCTCCGCTGTCTATTCTGGCGAGGATTTCATCTACTTTGGCCGACTCCTCCTCACGCTGTTTTTCCCGCAGCTCATCAATCATATCCTGAGGATTCCTGGCCTCCAGAGACTCAAGATACGCGATGCCCTGCTGCAGTTTGGCGCTGTTGTCAACTCTGTCCTTCCTCAGGGCCAGGAAGAGGACGATCACGAGCAGAATTACTGGAACAGCGATGATCAGTTTACCCGCAGGCGATTTTTTAATTAAATTCAATAGCTTCATTATCTATGGTCCTCATCAGCGGGGCACAATAATCCGCCCTGCTGTCTCTATCCCGCCGTCGCTCCGAGCGTGATGTTCATATTTAGGCATATCTAACGCAAGTGATACAAGTATAACACAACTGGCAGAAAAGACTAGCTATTATTTTCAATCTCTTTAGAATCTGTCCTGGCAGAATCGTTTTAGTGCGAGCACTGCGCACTCAGCAGGATTTATGCTCAAATAAACCGCAGTCCCGAAGGACTGCGGCCCTCTTTACTGTAAATCTCGAATTATTCGATAACGGAAGCAACACGGCCTGAACCGACTGTACGGCCACCTTCGCAAATCCGGTTGGCTTTATTTTGCGGTATTTCTGGTATAAAACGATATCAAATCCAAGCAAAACACCATACTTTTTCTTGTATAATTTTGATTATCACAGGTTTTTAGCATCAAAATAGCATCAGCAGAAATACCGGCCTTCATCAAAATAATCGAACCATGCATAAATTATTTCAGAGCTATTGGCTTCAAGACTTCTTTTCAATGTAATAAATCAAAAGTGCCTCTCTTGACGAATCTGCCTGTTTTGTGTATTATTACCGCATACAGACAAAGGTGCCTGATGGAGGCCGTGTCTGTTTTTTTTTATGGTAAGAGGAAAGGAGTGAGGAAAACTGTCATGGCAAAATCAGAGTCGGATCACATTCATGAAGAGTGCGGAGTGTTTGGCATTTACTCATCTTCCGGCAGACAGGTATCATATGATATCTATGACGGCCTTGTTGCGCTGCAGCATAGGGGGCAGGAATCGGCAGGGATTACCGTATCCGACACATCCGGAGCCAGAGGCAATCTGATGACCCAAAAAGGAATGGGCCTTGTCAGTGAAGTGTTCAGTTCGAAAGAAATAGAAAAACTGCAGGGAAATATCGGTGTCGGGCATGTACGTTATTCAACTACGGGAGGCAGTACACCGGAAAATGCACAACCGATCGCCATGAACTATATAAAGGGAAGTCTTGCACTGGTTCATAACGGGAATATCATGAACGCGGAGAAAATCAAAAAAGCGCAAATGTTTCGTGGTCAGGCACATTATACAACGTCCGATTCCGAGGTACTGGCTTATGAGATCATCAGCGAACGGATTAATTGCTCATCCGTAGAAGAGGCAGTGCTGCGGGTGGTCGGAAAGCTGAAAGGAGGATTTGCCTGCATCATTATGAGCCCCCGAAAACTCATTGGGTTCAGAGACCCGCACGGAATCAAACCCCTGATTCTGGGAAAAAAGAATGATGCATACATACTTGCCTCGGAAAGTGCAGCCATTCAAGCGGTCGGCGGAGAAATCATTCGTGATATCCGGCCGGGCGAGATTATTATAATCTCAGAAGACAGCATCTGCAGCAGGGAAGATCTCTGCGGAATGAATCAGGCGCACTGTATATTTGAATATATTTATTTTGCGAGAAGTGATTCTGTGATTGATGGGGTCGAAGTACATGATGCCAGGTTCCGGGCAGGACAGGCCCTTGCCCGTTCATCTGCGACAGAAGCAGATCTTGTTGCAGGCGTTCCGGATTCCGGACTGATAGCTGCAGAAGGATTCGCTTTCGAATCCGGCATTCCTTTTGCTTTGGTGTTTCATAAGAACAGTTATATCGGCAGAAGTTTTATTAAGCCAAGTGCTTCCGAACGCGAGGCTGCTGTACACAGGAAGTTGAACGTTCTTAAAAGTATGGTAGATGGAAAACGAATCATTCTGATTGACGACTCCATTGTGCGGGGAACTACAATGCGTCAAATCGTTGGAATGCTTCGCCTGGCCGGAGCCAGAGAGGTTCATGTAAGGATCAGTTCGCCTCCGTTTTTATACCCCTGTTATTACGGGACGGATGTTCCGAACAGCCAGCAGCTGATCGCTTCCGAGCATTCAACAGAAGATATAAGAAGGAGAATCGAAGCGGACTCCCTGAATTATTTATCAATTGAAGACTTTAGATCCATGATCGGCGAGCTCTCTTTATGCACTGCCTGCTTTACCGGCAAGTATCCTGTCTGAAGCATCCTTTTGTATCTGACCGTTATCATCTCCGTCAATGACGATTGTAACGGTATTTTATATACCGCCCTATATAAAAACATCCTCACATCTACTCTTTTTCCATCAGCCTCAGGCTGAATTCTCTGCGGGACGGCGTGCGGTCCATGGCAGAATATTCAATACTATACTCGTTCAGGAGCCGACTGGTCTTTGCGTTCAGATATCGTGTCAGGACATTTGCCTTTTTATCAATACCGGGAATTGCTTCAAGCAGTTCCGATGCGGTCCCGCTCCAGACTGGATTGGCCTCGTTGACGAGCATCAAATAGTATCAACCAACGTAAAAATCCCCGCCACCTGTAAGTGACGGGGATTCCTTTAATCTTGATTTTACTGATAAACTCAGGCTATTTTGAGATTATTCGATAACGGAAGCAACACGGCCTGAACCGACTGTACGGCTGCCTTCGCGAATCCGGTTGGCTTTATTTTGCGGCATTTCTGATATAAATCGACATTAAATCCGGGCATAATGCCATACTATTTCTTGTATAATTCTGATTATCAAAAATTTTTAGCATTAAAATAGCATCAGCAAAAATACCTGCCCTCGTCAAAATAATCGAACCATGCATCAATAATTTCAGAGCTATTGGCTTCAATCATGCGCATTAATTTGCGCAGCTGTCTGGGCGGAATCTTTGAATTATTGTTGCAGAGTAATGCTTTCCCTTTACGTGTAATCCATATTTTAGTCGCATTTGCATGAGGAACCCCCTCTGCTACATGAACATGAATTGGCTCGAGAGGCATATTTTCATCAGACCAAAAGTAGATGACATAGGGACCGATCTTAAAGATTTGAGGCATTATCAAAGCCCCCTTCCTGAGAAAACTCAATTATGAGGTGAGCATTGGCTTCTACAAATTCTTTCAGATGGTTCTGCTCCTCTTCAGTGAATCCGACGATATCCTGCCATTCATAATCAGGCAGCCAGCAAGTAGCATGGTGGAAACCACCATAGACAGGCTTTTCAATATATACCTTAACGCGGTCAT
>JAFWIM010000143.1 GCA_017514845.1 Lachnospiraceae bacterium | reverse complement strand
TATGCTCTTCGCTCTTCCACTGTTGACTCGGATATCTTCGGTGCGTCGTTCATTATTACCTCCTGAAATTCAGAGGGTCCCTGCTTGTTATCAAAAAGGCTTCTGCCGGTGATTTGGCGACGAATCTAAAACCGCATTTTATTGTTGTCGCTATAAGTACCCGCAGTGGTTCATTGATCCAACTCATCTAATAAAATTCGTAAACACCTTCGTCTCAGCCTCAGGCTGCGCAACTCCAGCCTTCTTTCCTGCCTCAATACTCTTAAGGATCCATACCATGTTTCTGCCGAGGGTGTGCATGATCTGCAGGCCTTCCTCGTCCTGAAGCACCTGCTCCGGAGCACTCCCGTGTACCATATTCCAGTATCTGGAGGCTACGAGCGGCATCTGGTTGTACATGAAATATTTGTTCAGCACATCCAGTGTCGCGGTCGTTCCGCCTCTTCTCGCGGATGCGATCGTGGCTGCCGGCATGAACCTGAGTTCCGCCTCCGCCTTTCCGAACAGTCTGTCAAGGAACATAAGAATCTCACCTGACGGGCTGGCATAGTAAACCGGCGAACCTACAATAATCGCATCTGTGGTCTTCAGGGCTTCTACTGCCTCGTTCACAACGTCATTCACCTCGCCCTTGTTGACTCTTGATCCAACATTCATGATTTCCCACTCTACACCGCCGGCGGTCAGCTCTTTTGCGATCTCGCTGAGTGCTGTGTATGTGCATCCGTTGTCTCTTCTGCTTCCGTTGATCATTAATACTTTCATGTGATGATTCCTCCTATTCAAAACTCCCTGGGTGATATAAACATATCATTGGAGCATGCCCCTGTCAAAGCAGTTTCTTTATATCGTGATTTCATCGGGTCAGCGGCATCAAAATCCCCCCACCTTTTTTACTGGCATTCTCCCCGTATTGTTGTAAAATAAGAGTAGCTACTTTGGATACCACTCGGAGGTCACCTATGTACGACAGAGAATTAAGAAAACTCGCCCTCGTCTCCCGCGTCGGTCTCATCTACCGCGCTCCGGACGGCGTCCTCACCGCACTCTCCGATGTGCCGGAGGAGAACCCGCTCTATGTCTGCGCGTCACTGCGGGAAAAAATGCTGCACGGCGCCGACAGCCAGGAGATGCCCTACATCTACCGGGATAGCTTTGAAGTCTACTTTGCCTGCATAAAAGCCCCTGACGGCCACTACCTGATCGGACCGATGAGCTCACTGCCCCAGTCCGCGGTCGTCACGCGCAGCTTTTACTACAGCTATGACATGAAGGGCAGCGACTACCCGACACTCCGCACCTATACAATTCAGCAGATCCTCTACATCGTTGAGCTCTTCGCCGAGGGCCTCACAGGAAAGACTTACGAGGAGACGGAATTGCTCTTTCTGAATAAAATCGCGCAAAAAAGCACCGCTACCCACGAGAAGGAACAGGCCCTCTTCTCTTTATCAGAGGATGATGCAAATGAAGACTCCGACACCTGGCGCCACTCCTACCGTCAGGAGCGAAGCATGCTGGATGCGGTCCGCGAAGGCCGCGTCGAGGACGCACTGCGAATCAGCCGGGAAATGGATGAGGACACAGGCCGCCTCTCATCGCACGGCCTCTCCCACTGGAAAAATCTTGCTATCGTAGCCATCACGCTGACTTCGCGCGCCGCCATCGAGGGCGGTCTCTCACCCGACACAGCCTACCGGATCAGCGGCTATTATATACAGAAATGCGACGCCTGCCTGACCGGCACGCAGACCTGCGGCATGCGCGATTATGCGATCAGAGATATCACGACCCGGGTCAGAGATAAACTTACCAAAGCCCATACCTCGAACTATACGGAAACGTGCAAGACCTATGTTGCAAAGCACTATAGGGAGAAGCTGTATCTTGATGACATCGCTGAACATCTTGGCATCAGCCCGACCTACCTCTCCCGCCTGTTCAAAAAAGATACGGGCATCCGCCTGCAGGACTATATCAATCTCGTTCGAATTGACCGGGCTTCCAACATGCTGAAATACTCAGAGCTGAGCCTGTCCGAGATTGCGGAGTACGTGCATTTTCCGTCGCAGAGTTATTTCGGCAAGATTTTCAGGCAGCAAATGCACATGACCCCCAAAGAGTACCGTGACCGGTATAAAGCCGCTGAATACACAGAAAAAGAGCACGGTTCCCAAAACTAAAACAATCGCTTTTTAAGCGCTGCTCATCACCGCAGAGTTCGCAGAATTTAAGAACACCCCGTCGTTCCTGCCGCGACGCGCGGCGCAAGAGCGCCTTCCATTGCGCGATAAAGAAAGCTCCCGACGCCTTCCGGCGCCGGGAGCTTTCTTTATATGCAAATCTCATTATGCAGCTTCCTCAAGCTTCTTGATATCACGCTCGCAGTGATAGAAGAGCAGGAAGATCACGAACATCGCGCCTGCCATGATGGCCGGTACCCAGCCGTACAGGAACTTGATGGCTGTGGATACGGATTCGGGCTGTGCAAGGCCCTGTGCGTCGAGGGCTGCATCGAGGCCTGCAGCTGCAAGGACCCAGCCGAAGACTGCCTGGCCAAGGCCGAGACCGATCTTCTGGGCAGCGGAGATACCCGCGTTGCCCATACCGACTGTGTCGATACCTGTCTTAAGCTTGCCGTAGGTGACTGTGTCGGCGACCATGCCGAGTGCCATGCCGCCCGCAAGACCTACGCCGAGGCCCTTAAGAACGTTGCTGCCGATCAGGATTGCAGGTACTGTTGAGATTGCGGAGCCCAGGAAGCCGATTGCCATGACCAGCATGCCGAATGTGTAGATCTTCTCTTTGGAAATCTTTGTCATAAGGACCGGTGTTACGAACATGATGGCGAACTGTGCGACGGAGATTGCATTGGCAAGTATGCCGTACTGGCTCATATCATAGAGGACGTACTGGCTGAAGAAAACGGTTCCCATTGCGTAGAAGATGATGATTGCAAATACAACGAAGTTGCCGAGTGTGAGCAGCAGCCAGTATTTGTTGGAAAGGAGGGCCTTGACGGTCTCCATGACGTTCTCGTTCTTCTCCTCTTTCTTCTCTTCCGCAGCTGCGGCGCCGAGGATCACGCGTTCCTTGGTGTTGAAGACGCAGAACAGGGAGACGACGACCATGAGTGCGCAGTAGACAGCGAGTGTGAGAGTGAAGGATCTCTGTGTGTAGATCGTGTTCGGGTTCTCTGAGAACTTTGTCAGCAGTACGACGAATGTGGAGTTGACGAAAACGTTGCCGAGTGTCTGGAAGATCTGCTGGATGTTGCCGAGAAGACCTCTTTCATAGGGCTCTGCCGTGACAAGACCGACCATCGAGTAGAACGGGACCAGCATGCCGGTCAGGCAGACAGCGTTGCAAATGTTATAAATCAGGAACACGTACACGTATTTCACCATGTCCGGGAAGCCCTGCGGTACGAAGAAGAGGAGCATCGTGGAGACTGCGAACGGAATGCACATCCTAAGAAGCCATACTCTTGCTTTTCCCATCTTGGTGTTGGTGTTGTCGACGATGCGGCCCATGATCAGGTCGGAGATACCGTCGAATACCTTTGATACTGCAAGGATCGTAGCGATGATACCTGCGTTCAGCCCTGCTGCGGATGTGAAGTAGATCGTCAGGAATGAACCGATGATTCCGTTGATCATGTTGAATGCGAATCCGCCTGAACCGTATGCTAAGCGCTCGCCCCAGCCGAGCTTGCCGTTCGGGTCGTCATGTTTTGTTGTAAGCATTGTTGTTTCTCCTTTCCTTTTGACATCTTTCATCTTTCATCGCCCTGCGTAGCTGCCTTTACCGGTGTTGTTTTCGGGCGACTTCTTTTCTGTTTCTGAATAAAGAATACCTTATATTGTCCGCTGTAAATATATTTATTTTGCTTATTTTATTCTTGTTTTATCCAATTTCTGTTTTTTCTCATGCCGCGCACGTCGCAGCAAGGATGCGGCTTGGAAAATGTCAGCTAATGCTGACCCGAATCCCGCGCCAAGTCTCGCGAGCGAGACATGAAGATAAGGCTCCCTGCGCCTTCCGGCGCAGGGAGCCTTATCTTACCATATTTCACTTTATGCGCAAATCCCGCGCCAAGTCCCATGTGTGAGAACTGAATTCAGCTCTCGTAAAATCTCATGTCGCCCCAGACGCTGAGCAGGTGTCTCCTGTCCAGGATCTCCGTCCGTGACTCACGGTCATAGATGCGGACCGGTGAGCAGGGACCTTCGAATCTTCCCCAGTCCTTATTCGGCTCGCCTGTCTTGATGAAGCGCACCCAGTCGCCGTGGATCTGACCGGCCATCTTCGTAAAGAGTTCCTCCGGCTCTCCGTCGAACATGAACTTTGTGAACGGATGCTCTGTTTTTTCAAATACGAACGGCAGCTCAAACGCATGCGATGCCTTCCAGCCCGTTGCGATGCCGGATTTTGTGACCAGCTCGTAGCGGTACATCCAGACGTCATCACAGTACTGTCTCTGCGCACTGGCTACCTTGACAGCCGGCATCTCGAACGCGTAGTCTGTCGCGAAGCGAATGAACGGGTCACCGCCGATCTGGCGCACGTCACCGGTGAGAGGCGGGACCGAGGCGCTCAGCGACTTCGCGTTGTCCTTGAACAGAGTGAAGGAATTTCTGCCGTCTTCATGGTAGAAACCAATGATCTGCGGAAGCGCATCCTCATGTCCGTTCTTCTCAAGCATCTCCGTGATCATGGTCCAGCTGTTCGGGAATCCGGTGTTCTCCGGATGGACGAACATGGTGCCCTCATGCATATTTGTGCCGATAATGAGGCGGATACCGGCTGCCGCGCCGCCGCGGAGCGCGTCGATTGGGCGGACCGGCATAAGGTCATCCTGGATCGGTCCCGGCAGGAACATGCCCGGATTCTTGTACTGATGCTTTGCCTGGACGTACTCATGGCCGATCAGGAACATGCGCGGATCCATCGTGCGAAGGAGACCAAGATCTTTTTCGGTCCAGTGCATGCCCTCAAGGAAAAGATCGATGTTCTCGCGTGCCGTCTTATGTGTCATCATGCAGTTCGGAAGAGCGGACTCGATGATTGCCTGCTGGAAGGTTCCTTTCACGCCCGGGCAGGCAAGCATATTTGTGACGGACGCACCGCCCGCAGACTCGCCGCCGATCGTAATGCGGGTCGGGTCACCGCCGAATGCAGAAATGTTCTTATAGATCCAGTTGAGAGCAAGGATCTGGTCGGACAGACCGCAGTTCGAATCGAAATCCTCGCATCCCGGGTAGGTGGTGAAATCGTAGAAGCCGAGGACATTTGTACGATAATTGAAGGAGACAAATACGATTCCGTCTCGTGCAAATGCCTCTCCCCTGTACATCTCATCCGACGAATATCCCGTATTATAGCCGCCGCCGTAGATCCAAATAAATACCGGGAGATTGTCGCCCTCGATCGGTCTCTGCACGTTGACCGTCAGGCAGTCCTCGTCGCCCATAATAGTGCCGTTATTGTACTGGATCGGTGCCGGACCGTATTCCTTTGCGTCAAAAACTCCTTCCCAGGGTGTCTTCGGGACCGCCCTCTTAAAGCGAAGCGGGCCTACCGGCGGCTCCGCGTACGGAATTCCAAGATACTCGATCATATTGTTTCTTTCATATCCGCGGATCTCACCGATCGATGTCCCTACAATGTGCTCTGCCATGTCATCCTCCTTTTTGCCGTATATGCTGCTGTCCGGCTTTTTCTTTGCTCTCCGGCGTTGCTCTCTGCCTTCCGGCTTTACTCCTTGCTCTCCGGCGCTGCTCTCTGCCTTTCAGCTTTACTCTTTGCTCTCCGGCGTTGCTCTTTGCCTTTCAGCTTTACTCTTTGCTCTCTGCCTTTTGCTCTGTCGTCTTTTAGCGTCCGTCTGTGAAGCGCTTCGCATAAGCTGCAGGTTCTGAAGTCTGTCTGCTTCTGTGCTTCTTTATATATAATACAGAATTACCGCCGCTTTATATATCTGTATTTTGACCCTTTTATTAATATTTTGCCGCGGCTACTCTTTCCGGCATGCGCAATGTGGCTTTTATCCTCATCGCGCAATGCTCGTGACGCAAGTTATGGTACGCGCGGTGATGCTCATATTGCCAGCGATTTTCCAAGAGCGGCAAGATCTGTATCAGACCCGGTCATCTCCTGGATCGCGAGAGCCCTCGCTCTCGGCTGGCAGCCGTCTTCCGGATCCGTGAAGAGGCCGAAGTAAACTTCTGTCAGTCCGCCGATCTGGTTGTCCTCGATGCCGGCGCGCTTCAGCATTGCGTTCTCATTGAGAAGGCGGAAGTTGTGAAGTGTCCGCACGTAGGGCATCTTCGCGGCATAATCCATGATCTTCTTATTGTAGCGGCCGTAGCGCTCTTCCCATTCGGGATTGCCGCAGTCGGTAAATCCGGTCTCCGTGAGGATGGCTTCTTTGTCGCCGTCACCGTATTTTCTCATGACACGGTAGGCAGCGTCATTGTAATCTCTCCAGAGCGTATCCGGCTCCTCGACATCGAGGAAGAGATCCCTGTCGCAGACATCTTTCGTGGTGAATACATAGGGGTGCCATGCGACGATATCGAAATAGTCGTTCGTGTCGGTCGACCAGAATTTGCCCGATTTAATTCTGCTGTAGACCTGGTCGAGAGCCCATGCGACACCGTACATGACCGGGAAGAAGTCCGGCAGGCCGCCGCCGAGTCCAGGTGTGGACAGAGCAGGTGAGAAAGATGCCACTTTGGCCTTCGGGTTGCCCCTGCGAACACCCTTAGCCGAAAAGTACATCATATCAACGGCGATGTCGTATTTCTCATCCGGGCTGAACGGGTGCGTCATATCCGTATCAAGGAACCCGTCGGGATGGAGGAACGCGTTCAGGTTCCACTCGTTGCCGACCTCCCAGATCGCGACCTGCGGGAAGAGGGATGCCATCGTGTACCAGGACTCCTCCAGCATAGCGAGGGTTTTCATGTAGAGACTGCCCTCTGTGAGGTCTCTTTTGGGCATCGCGTGCCCGCTCTTTTGAATGCAGCCCTCCGGGAGGAACCATTCGTGGCTCATGCCGGTGACTTCAATATCGAGCTCTTTGCATTTGTCGAGAAGCGCCGTGTGCTGCAAAACAGCCTCCGGGATCGGGGTCGACGGGTCTTTCAGGATCTCAGTCAGGTGCATCCAGGACCGATAGGCTGTGCAGCCAAGCCCCTTTACCAGCTCCATATAAGATGGAGCATCAATCCCCTGATCTCTCTGCCTCTGAATTAACGGCTCTCCGACACCGAATAGTCTTGTCTTATCCATATCTGCTCCTTCCTGTAGTGATTATTGCCGATTGCTTTAACTCTTCTTATCGCTGCGCAATTCTAGAACGCCTCGACTGCCTTCTGCCCTTAACAGGTCTTCGTCTGTAATCTAAAAAAAGTATAGCAGGGATGTCTTCCCCGCTATACTCTTATTTTGTCTTTTATGTCCTTATTTAACGCAACTGCCAATTAATCTTCATCGTGCAGTACTCGTGCCGCAAGTGTAAATCGCGATCTCTGATCGCGAGCGAAGTGACCTTCGACTGCACCGGGTCGGTCCCGCTGCCAAAGCTTCCTGCCTGCACCGGGCCGGTTCCGCTGCCAAATGCAGTACCTGTTACGATTTTGAGAGCTTCCTGTAGACAAAGCTAAGTACAAGTCCGATGACGGCGATACACATCGCGATGACGAATGCCATCCGATACTGTCCGGTCGACTCATGAACTTTCGTCAGGATCGTCGGCCCAAGGAGACCTGCGATGGAAAAGCCGATCCACATGATACCGTAATTTACAGTGTTGTTCCGCGTGCCGAACTGATCGGTGCAGAAGCCGGGAAATACACCCATGAATGTACCAAAGCAGATGCCGACGAGTATGAGGCCGAGGGTGAGAAGAGCTGCGGATCCGGTGACGTCGGTGATATACAGAGTAAATAATCCTGCCAGAGCAATGACCATAGCGCCGGTCAGCGTGTTGATGCGGCCAAGCTTGTCAGAGAGAGAGCCTGCCACCAGTCGGCCGGCTGTATTGAACAGGCAGAGCACGGAAACAAGAAGCGAGGCTGTCGCGACCGACACCCCTGCCATATCTGTAGCCAGCGTTCTCGCGGTCGATATGACCATCATACCGAACACGCCGCCGCAGGTGAGCATGACGAGCATGACGTAAAATACCGGAGTGCTGAGCATTTCCTTCGGAGTCATGTCCTGCGACTTTCCCTTAGCCGAGCTTTCCGGCGCGACATATCCCTCCGGGACAAAGCCAGCAGGGCACTTCTCCATATAGAGGCTGCCCGCGCAGATGACGACGAGGAAAACAGCGCCCAGGATCTTAAAGGAAGTCCGCACGCCGAACGTGCTGTTCAGAATGTTCGCTATAGGAGCGAAGATGACGGAGCTGATGCCGTAGAATGCGGTCGTCATGCCGCCGACAAGTCCTCTCTTATCCGGAAAGAACTTGATCGTATTGCTGATCGTGCAGCCGTAAACGAGGCTGAGACCGAGCCCGAGAAGAATTCCGTAGCTGAAGATCAGGTTGTTCACACTGTGCGCAAAGCCGCAGGTGAACATGCCGACGCCGAACATGATACCGCCGGTAAACATGACCCAGCGCGGACCGTACTTGTCGTTGAGAAGACCTCCGATGATCATGGTGATAAAGCCGACAGCATTGGCGATGGAGAATACTATTGCCAGGCTCGCGACCTGCAGCTCCTCCGCCATCGGCGCTGCCAGCACGCTCCACGCGTACATGGAACC
>JAFWIM010000142.1 GCA_017514845.1 Lachnospiraceae bacterium | reverse complement strand
TTGAAGTGCCGGAGAGTGCTGAAGCTGACATTTGCTAATAAGCGGATTTTATACTATTGCGGCAAGAACGCCGAAGCGTTCTTGATTCAAAAACTACAGAGGAGACAGAATGATGGAAGAAAAGAGAAGCCTGACCGGAAAAGAAAAAGCCTCGTATGGCCTCGGCGCGGTCGGAAAAGACATGGTGTATATGCTATCAGCCAGCTATGTCCTGTACTATTTTCAGGATATCTGCGGCGTGAGCGCAGTTGCGATGGGTATTATTCTCATGGCTGCCCGCGTGTTTGACGCGTTCAATGACCCGGTCATGGGAGTTATCGTCGCCAAGACCAGGACCAGGTGGGGTAAGTTCCGTCCGTGGCTCATGATCGGCACGGTCACGAACGCGATTGTTCTGTGTCTGATGTTCGCCGCCCCGCCGTCAATGAGCGGCAGCGGTCTCGTCGCTTATGCAGCCATTACATATATTCTCTGGGGTGTCACCTACACAATGATGGACATCCCGTACTGGTCAATGATCCCGGCCTTCACCGAGGGCGGAAGCGAGAGAGAAGGGCTCACAACGCTGGCCCGCTCCTGCGCGGGTGTCGGTTCAGCCATCATCACAATCATCACGATGATCAGCGTGCATGCGCTCGGCGCCAGATTTGCCAAAGAGGGCGACAATGCCCAGATGCTTGAACGCATCGGCTTCAAGTATTTTACGATCATCGTTGCGATCCTCTTCGTGGTCTTTATCGTACTCACCTGCGTGAATATTCGCGAGAAGTCCACGGTAGACATGCAGACGGCATCGATCGGGCAAATGTTCCGCGCCCTCGTCCAGAATGATCAGACCATGACCGTTGTTGTGGCTATCGTCCTCATCAACACCGCGATGTACATCACATCCAACCTGGTCATCTATTTCTTCAAATATGATTTCGGCGGCACGGGATGGTATAACTCCTACACCCTGTTCTCCACCTTCGGCGGCGGTGTCCAGATCCTTGCTATGATGCTGTTCTACCCGCTGCTTCGAAAGTTTGCGACCAGTATCAGGATCTTCTTCATCTGCCTGACCATGGAGATGATCGGCTACGCAGTGCTGCTCGTTCTTGCGTTCACAAGCATGTCCAATGTGTTCCTGCTGTTCATTCCGGGCTTCTTTATATTTGCAGCCAGCGGCATGCTGAACGTCCTGACGACGGTCTTTCTTGCAAATACAGTCGACTACGGTCAACTTAAGAACGGCAGAAGAGATGAGAGCGTGGTCTTCTCCATGCAGACCTTCGTCGTCAAGCTGGCCAGCGGCGTCGCTGCCCTGATCGCCTCGATCGCCCTGTCACTTTTCTCGCTCAGCAATGAGGCCACGACCGAAGCGCAGCAGACGGTCGACTTTTCCGAGAGCGTATCCGTGGCTTCAAAGGCAGGGCTTCGCATGACGATGACGATCCTGCCGATCATCGGCCTCTTCATCGCTTTCTTCTGGTTCAGGAATAAATATATACTGACCGATGAGAAGGTTGCGGAGATTGCGGAGCAGCTGAAAGCAGAGTGATATATAAGTTATATTTCCTCGATCCCAGTCGACTTGGCAGTATCTTTATCAACCTGTCAATATTCAACTGCCAAAGACTGATAGAGGTCAAGCAGGCAGTCGATCTTGGGAAATATCGCACATAAGCAGTGCCATACGAGATTCAATTTATGTCCCGTGGGCAGTCACGACAACTCGTTCTTTGCCAATTCTGCGGCTTTCCTGACTAAATCTTGGGCTTTAAAAGCAGTCACTTTTGATGATTTTGATACTAGATTACGGTAGGACTTTCTTATATCAGTTTTTTACCAGCAGTAGATATAAGGTGGCTTCAATGATTGCGACTGCCCGCCACAGTACTTGGGCAGTCGTCAAATGCTGAATAGAACCAAGGTGACTGACCGCCCTTATTCTTGCCTTCAGTCGATTATACGTGATTTAATTGATCGCGACTGCCTTCTGCAAACACAAGCACTTACAGAACGTGGCATTGAGCCGAGATGACTGCCCGGCATCCTTCTTGCACGACCGATGTGCGACCAACGCCCACTATCGCTTAAAAAGGCTGTGAAGAAACGAATTAACGTTTTTTTCACAGCCTCTTTTTGTATTGAGCTTTCTCTCTACTTGTAAAATAATCACGCGAAAAGAACCCAAATCACCGAAACAGTCACGTGAAACCGTCCCTGTCACGCGTACTCCGCCGGCACCTCGATCACCATATCGCCGAGCGGGAAGGTCACGCACGGATGAATATTGTCGGTCACCCGGTCGGAATAGCGTCGGCTCTCGTTCTCCTCCGGAGCGAAATACTCGCCGGAGATGACCTTGGAGCGGCACCAGCCGCACTCGCCTGCCCGGCACCTCGACGGAGCCACGATGCCCGCGCGCTCTATAGCTACGAGTATGGACTCCTCGCTGCTGGCCGGGATCGTGTACTCGCTTAGTCCTTGTCGGATGGTCAGCGTGTAGCATTTGCCCGCCGCATCTTTCGGATAGCCCGGAATCTCGGATATGTCTTTGGCGACGCCCATGATCTCCCTGCGGATGTACTTTTCCGGAAGCTCGAGCTTCGGAAGCTCGGACTCGAGGAAGCGGTACATGGCCCGAGGACCGCAGACGAACACGCTGTACTCCTCCGGAGCCAGCCTCTCTATGAGGTCCGCTGTGATGAAGCCGTGCTCGTAACATTCCTTCTCCTCGTCGGAGAGCACGTGGAGAATTTTGATCTTGTCGCAGGAGGCAGCCAGCTCCTCGAGCTCCTCCTTGAAGAGGATGGAATCCTCGGTACGGTTTCCGAACAGGATGGTCAGATTGAAGTCCTCAGTCCCGTCCGCGATGGCTTTGGCCATGGAAAGGAACGGCGTGATGCCGCTGCCGCCGGCGAGCGCGATGACATTCGGCGCGTCCCGGAGATCTTCATAATAGAAATTTCCCTGGGGACCGGAGGCGGTGAACTCGTCCCCGATTTTGGCATTTGCGAGAAGATAGTCTGCTGCAAATCCGTCCGCCTTGGACTGCACTGTAATTGCCAGCATTCCTTCCAGTGCATCCTTCGGAGCGGAGCAGATGGAGTATGGCCGTGAGATGAAACTTTGACCAATCTGCATCTTGAGTGATATATACTGGCCTGCCCTGAAGTAAGCGAGAGGCCCGCCGTCCTTAGCTTTGAAAATGTATGTCTTTGAGGCGGCTTCCGGGTGATCGATAATGTCTGCGATGACCAGTTTCTGGAAGTCGGGGTGGAGAAGCTTTGCTTTTTTGTTGATCGGGTAGTTGGCGGTGATCTCATTTGCAGGAGCCGCCTGAATATAATCCTCCCTGACTTTGGACATATTCTTGAATTTCAGCATGTCGAGCGGACCTATAAGTCCGACTTTTACGTTTACTGCCATGAGCTTAACCTCCTTCCTCTCGAAGATCTTTGAGCGCAAGCCGCGCCATCAGCCTGCCGCAGACGTAGGCGGAACTGTAACCGTCGCCTCTGGGACCCGCTGCGCCGATCGGACGGAGCCCCCTGATCGGATAATCGGAACTCAGCATCATCATGCGGGCCATCATGCCGTCCCAGTCGGCGGTCTCGAATCCGTAGACCGAGCCTTCCGGCGTTCCGAGGTATCTTGCAAATGTCCACGGAGTCGCCACGCACACCTCCTCTATGAAGCGTAGCAGCAGAGTACCACGTCCATAGGAGCTGCAGCACCGCATGGGCGTGGGTGAATGCCGGACCAAACTTACTGGCCCCGGATATATTCCTGGACCATTGTAAGGGAATTCTCGCTGACCGTCGTTACGAAATAGCTGTCTGACCAGAAATACGGTTTCCA
>JAFWIM010000141.1 GCA_017514845.1 Lachnospiraceae bacterium | reverse complement strand
CATGAATGCTGCAGATGACAATCACGACCGCTTTATGGCCGGGGCGGTCTGCCAAAACAACACTGAATAAACACGGCCGTATAGCCCCCGCATGGGAGCTTGCGGCCGCTTTGTCAGTAGAAAGGACAAATTATGGGAAGAATCTGTATCCAGATAACCGAAAAGGACAATGTAGCCATCGCGATCCGTGATATAGCCAAAGGAACTGAAATCATGCCCGGTGTCGTGACCGTGGAGGACATCCCCCAGGCCCACAAGATTGCCCTCACAGACTGCCCGAAGGGCACTGAAATCTATCGGTACGGAGTATGTCTCGGAACGACCGGATGCGATGTTCCGAAAGGCGGCTGGATCAACGAGAAAAATCTGATCATGGCACCCGCTCCGAATCTTGATCAGATGAAGTTCGGGACCAACATTGTTACCAACCTGCCGGAGCCGCCGATAAAGACCTGGGAAGGCTATCGCAATCCGAACGGAGGACCTGCAGGCACGCGCAACATTCTGGCCATCAACACGACGGTCCAGTGCGTCGCGGGCGTCCTCAACGTGGCCATAAAGCGCATTAAAAACGAGCTTCTCCCCAAGTACCCGAATGTCGACGACGTCATCGCCATCAACCACCAGTACGGCTGCGGCGTTGCGATCGATGCGCCGGAAGCCAAAGTGCCCCAGCGCATTCTCCGCAATATAGCTATGCATCCGAATTTCGGCGGTGTCTTCATGCTGGTGTCCCTCGGCTGCGAGAAATTCACGCCGGACCGCTTCTGCGAGTGGTGGCCCGAAAAGAATAACCCGGAGAACGTTATCGTTCTTCAGGACTACAAAGGATTTGCAAATGTCATGAACGCCATCATCGAGATGGCCGACAAAAAGCTGCAGATCCTCAACGAGAGAAAGCGCGAGACTCTGCCGCTCAGTGATCTCCTCATCGGAATGCAGTGCGGCGGTTCCGACGCGTTCTCCGGCATCACAGCCAACCCGACAGCCGGCTACGCTGCCGACCTCATCGTGAGCGGCGGCGGCACAGTCATGTTCTCCGAGGTCACTGAAGTCCGCGACGGTGTCCAGTTCATTGCCCACCGCTGTGTGGACGAGAAAGTCGGTGCACGTCTCGTCGAGGAGATGAAGTGGTACGACAACTATCTCTGCATGGGCGGTGTCGACCGCGGTGCTAATACGACTCCGGGCAACAAGAAGGGCGGTCTGTCCAATATCATTGAAAAGTCTATGGGCTCCATTGCCAAGTCCGGTTCATCCCCGATTGTAGAGGTCCTGTCTCCGGGCGAGAGACCGACAAAGCACGGAGAGATCTTCGCGGCCACACCCGCTTCTGACCTCTTCTGCGGACCCAGCCAGCTGGCATCCGGCATGGGCCTTGAAGTATTCATGACCGGGCGCGGAACACCCTACGGGCTCGCAGCCGCTCCTGTCATCAAACTGTGCTCAAGGAACGAGATGAAAGATCAGTGGTATGACATCATTGATTTCAACGCGGGTCCCGCAGCGACCGGCGAGAGAACAATCGCCGAGCAGGGCACGGAACTCTTTGAATACATCCTCGACGTAGCAAGCGGCAGAAAGAAGCCCTACACAGAACAGTACGGACTGTACAATGACCTGTGCATCTTCAACCCGGCACCGATCACCTGATATTTTCACCATTTTGAGGGAATTGTAATTTTATGGGAAAAATCGCTTTATTTGTACCCCGCACAGAGATGGCTGCGATTGCCCGAAATCTTCTTGCAGAAAAACCGTACGGTATATCTGACGTTAAAACTATCCGTACAAGCCTCGCTGTCGGCGAGGCAAGTCTGGCCGTCGCCAACGGCGCAACAATTATCATCGCCCGAGGACTTCAGGCTTCCCTGATTCGAGAGAACATAAATGTACAGGTCGTTGAGATCGTAATGACCGCCCAGGAGATGGCCCTGCTGATCAAAGAGGCAAAGCGTCTCGTAAAAAAAGAGCACCCGGTCATCTCCATCATAGGCTTCGAGAACATGTTCAGCGACATGTCCTACTTCAACGAACTGTTCGACATAGAGCTGAGACGATACCTTGTCCCGATGGGCGAACGAATCGAAGATGCCGCCCGCATGGCACTGGATGAAAAACCCGACGTCGTGATAGGCGGAGAGCTGGTCGTTGATATGGCGGGCAAGGACGGGATACCGGCAGTATTCTTCACCGCGACCGAGGATTCCCTGCGCAACGCCATGGAGAGCGCGGTCATCCTTGACCGGGCCATGGAATCCGAGAAGAATCATGCCGCGCAGATTGATACACTGCTCGACTACTCCTTTAACGCCATCGTCCGCATTGCTCCAAACAAGAAGATTCTCTCCGTGAACTCCCGAATGTGCGATATTCTGGAGGAGCGCGAAGAAAATCTGACCGACAGAAATGTCCAGACTGTCTTTCCCGAGCTGTCGGACGAGAGCCTGCGCCGCGTATTTGGCAGAGGCGAGGAATATGTGCTTCTCATGCAGATCAATAAAGTCAGAATGATCACGGAGCTCGTGCCTGTATGGTCTTCCGGTCACGTGGAAAGCGCCGTCATGACCAGCCACCGCGTGCGCGAGGAGGGCGTTACCCGAAGCCCGATTGACCGGCACAATCCCAACCTTCTTATGCCGTCGGCCTCCTCCCACTTCAATAACATCGTTCAGGAATCACCAGCGATGAAGCGGACTGTGGAACTCGGAAAGATCTTTGCGACATCCCCGTTCCCGGTACTGCTCGAGGCGGAACCGGGTCTACATGCCCGAAATTTTGCTCAGAGCATGCACAACATTGGCCCCAGGCGCGGAAGACCTTACATCGAGGGTGACTGCAGGACAATGACCAACGATGCGCAGATGGACCGCTTCTTCAGAGACGGAGGTCTTCTGGACACGGCCGGCGACGGAACTCTGGTCATCCTCAATATCGATTCGGCGGACGAGCGCTTTTTCGCAAGGCTTCTGCCCGTCTTTTCAAGGAGAAGAGTCAAGGTCATCTGCACGTCCAGAGTGCCTGTCGAAGAGCTGTTCCAGCGCGGACTGATCGGCGAGGAGGCATACTCCTATCTTGCAGCCCTCCGCATACGCATCCCACCGCTTCGCGAGCGTCCGGAGGATCTGGAGCATTTCATCACTCTGTACTTCCGTCGCGCTTACGAGCGCCAGGGCCGATTCCACGTCATGACCAAAAGCGCAAGAGAGTATCTCATGAACTGCCGCTGGCAGGGGAACGAAGTTCAGGTGCACGTATTTGCAGAACGGCTTGTGCTAACAAGTGCCAAAAGATCGATCGATGAGGTATCTGTGCGCCAGGCGATGGACCAGTTCAGTCACGACGATAAAGGCGCTTTGAGCGTTCTCCCGCAGGGCACGCAAGTCTCCTCCGATAATCAGATCGAGGAAAGCGGAAACAGTCCCGCCCGATACCTGACGTACTCGGACCGCGAGCGCCAGAAGATCCGCAAGGCTCTCCAGGACAACGGAGGCAACCGCCAGTTGACAGCAAAAGCGCTCGGTATAAGCACAACGACTCTCTGGAGAAGAATGCAGAAATACGGAATACGCCCGAATGAACAGTAAGGCGCGCTCCCGCGCGTCTATGCATACGCACCAATGACTCGAGGCTGCCGCAATAAGGCGAGTCCGCACAGCATACAGCAAACTCTATCTGCAAATGTCTGCTATATGTTCGGACACCGTCTTACGCGACAGCCCCTTCTATAATTGAAATAACAGGTAGATTCACCATGGCCTCATTTACTGAATTATTGAACCTTGAGGGTCTCATGTTTTTATGCGCGGTCTGCGGCATAATCATGAAGCGCAGAAAAATCCTTCCTGATAATGCCCGGGAGGTCCTCACGGATCTGGTCATGAACCTGATCCTCCCCGCCAGCATCATTCACTCTTTTGAGGTGGAGTTCAACATGTCCGTTCTAAGGAAGTTCGCGATCATCCTCATCATCGCTGCGGCCGCTCAGGTCATCAGCATGGTCTGCGCGAATCTGTTCTGGAACAGGCAGCCGGAGAATCTGAAGGCCGTCTTCCAATACGGAACGCAGGTCTCGAACGCAGGCTTTCTTGGGCTTCCGGTCACCGAGGGCGTCCTCGGCGCGGAGGGACTCATGTACGCGAGCGTCTTCCTGATCCCCCAGCGGATCGTCATGTGGACCGCAGGCATCGCGTATTTCACAAGATCGACGGACTGGAAGGGCACTTTTAAAAAGCTTGCCAAAAATCCCTGCATCGTCGCTGTCTACATAGGCTTCTTTCTCATGCTGACGCAGTTCAAGCTGCCGGTCATGGTCGAAAGCACGCTGGTCAAGCTCGCCGCCTGCACGACACCGCTCACCAGCATACTGATCGGCATCATGGTCGCGGACGTTGATTACCGGGATCTTGTCAGTCCCATGATGTTCGTCCTCGTCTTCGTCCGTCAGCTGCTGCTCCCCGCTGTGGTCTTCTTTGGCTGTGTGCTCCTTCACATTGACCCGCTCCTCACCGGTGTGTCCGTGCTTCTCGTGGGCATGCCGGTCGGCAGCACTTCGCCGATCCTTGCGGCCAAATACGGGGGAGACTATGTGTTTGCGGGAAAATGTGTGATCCTGTCAACGGTGCTCTCACTTTTCACGATACCGCTGTGGTGCTTCATAATGAGTGTGTGACTCTGCCATGGCCCCGATCATACAAGGGCTGACATCGAGGTCTCACCCTAATTCTCAATCCTGTGCTCTGGATTGAGAATTAGCTGCACAATGCTCCACTGGAGCATTGTTATGCATGCTTAGGATCAGAAATCGCGATTTACAGTTACCACTCAGCGAGGACCCGTTCGAGCTCCTCATAGGTGGTCACCTGATTAATCTTGTTGCGGAGCGCGGCTGAATCCCGATACCCCGCCGTGTACCACGCGACATGCTTCCTCATCTGGAGGATTCCGAGATGAGCGCCCTTCTCTTCGAGCTGCATCGCGGCATGGCGGAGCATCATGGCCTTGCACTCTTCAATCGAAGGCTTTGGCAAATGTTCTCCCGTCTCCATATAATGCAGACAATCAGCAAATATCCACGGGTTTCCCTGCGCTCCGCGGGCAATCATCACCGCGTCGCAGCCTGTCTCACGCATCATCCTGACCGCATCCTCGGCCGAATTCACGTCCCCGTTCCCGATGACCGGCACGCTGACCGCCTCCTTGACTCTGCGGATGATATCCCAGTCCGCACTCCCCGTATAATACTGCTCGCGCGTCCTGCCGTGGACCGCGATTGCGGAGGCTCCGGCATCCTCAAGGACTTTGGCCGCGTCCACGGCGTTGATCTCATTCTCATTAAATCCCGCCCGGATCTTGACCGTGACCGGTCGCTTCGAGACTGCGCACACGGCGCGCACGATTGCTCCCGCCCTCTTAAGGTCGCGCATGAGGGCCGACCCCTCATTGTTGTTCACGATCTTCGGCATCGGACAGCCCATGTTAATATCCAGAATGTCGAAGGGCTCCGCCGCCAGCTGCTCGGCGGCAATCGCCATCGTCTCGGGGTCAGGTCCGAACAGCTGCATTGAGACCGGATGCTCCGCGTCCGAAATATTGATGAATTCCAGGGTCTTCTTGTTGCCGTATTTCACTGCGTTGGCGCTGACCATCTCCATACAGACGAGGGCTGCGCCCATCTCATGGCACAGGAGCCTGAATGGCTGATCTGTAACCCCCGCCATGGGACCCAGAATGAATGGGTTCTCCAGCACAACATTCCCGATCTTCACTTTTTTAATACTCATTCAGCCTCCTCACTGCCGCCTCATTCTCATACTCTCAGGGCTTCTCGCCCAACACGATCAGGCGGTAGAACAGGGACAGCTGCTCCATGAGTTCCCCTTTGTCCCGCTGAAGCTCCTTGATCTTAAGCTCCGCTCCGATCTCGTCAAAGCGCGGGTCCGTCTCCATGTGGCGCACAGTAAAGTGCGGCATCTTGTCCTCCTCAAATTCAACCGTGAGAACACCGCCGACATCTTCCGTGAATTCAACGCACATGATCTGAAGCTCATCCTTGACCGACTTCGGCAGTTTGTCAAAAGCGGGATTAAAATAGTATTTCTGTTCGTACCAGCTGGCACCGCAAAGTGTGATATTCTCCATGTTGTCCTCTCATCTATCGAAAAATCCGGTCATTCCTGTGACAGTTCAGACATGCTGTAACAAAAATTCCCGGCCCGGCGCAAGCATCATCTTCATCGAAAAACGCAAGTCCTTCCCTGCGAACTTGCAAGATGCTATGCATCTTGCGATTTCTCAGTCGGACCTGCAATGTTTTTCTCACGAAGATGGATGCTTGCTGCCGGAAACGAACTTAAGAACAGCATGTCTGAACTGTTACCATTCCACCCCTCCAGCCAAAAAACCGGAGAATTATCAAAGCATTGTCACCGAGACCACCGTCATGACAGCGCAGATGACCGCGACCACGAGGCAGACATACCCCCGCTTCCTGCCGCGCGTCAGGTTATTGACGGCCAGAAGTATATTGAACAGGATCCCGAACCCGAAAAATGTGATTCTGGGAACCCCTTTCTCATCAGTAAGGAGCATCATCATGAACGATCCCAGTATAAGGATGGTCAGGACGACCGTGACGACAACATACAGTATGTCTTCTGCCGAACTCTTATCTCTCATTCATATCCTCCGCTCACTCCGAAAAGTCACAGCCCGCCGCTATCCTCTGGCGCTTCGCTTCGTACATCAATATGCCCGCCGCCATGGCCGCATTGAGCGACTCGACCTTACCTGACATCGGGATCTTCATGAGCACGTCGAGCTTTTTCGACAGTTCATCCGAAAGGCCTCTGCTCTCGTTGCCGATAAAGAATGCCGTTCCCCCGGTATAATTCCCCTCAAAATGGGATCTGCTGCCGCGAAGATGTGCGGCGTAGGTCGTAATACCGGCTGCCCGAAGCTCCGGGAGCAGTTCATCCATAGACTTCACGACCAGGTGCGGCATGCGGAAAATGCATCCCATCGTGGATCTTGTGACCTTAGGATTATAGAGGTCGACCGACCCTTCTGTCAAGATGACACCCGACACACCCGCTGCCTCGGCAGTTCTGAGGATAGTTCCGGCGTTGCCGGGGTCCTGCAGGTTCTCAAGAACAATGACAAGCGGGGCAGCCCTGCGCCCTGTGATTCTGTCATTTCCGCATTCTTCGCGATTCGAACCACCGGGCACTTCACTCTGCTGGCCAGGCAGCCCCAGAATATCCGAGAGTGTATACTTCTTTTTTCTAACGACCGCGATGATCCCCTGCGGGCTCTTTGTGTCGGATATTCCGGCAAATCTGTCCGCACGTACGTCAAGTACACACTCTGTGCCGGCAGGAATCCCGGATATCATTTCCGGGTGCTCACCTGCAAATTCCGCTGTGGCAAACACAGCCTCCACCCTGTCCATCGGAGTCTCGGAAAATATCTTGATTCCTTCCGTCACAAAAAGGCCCTGCTCATCGCGGGCCTTTTTACTTTTTATAAGATTTTTGACATCTTTAAATGACTGTGTCACCTTATTACAGTTCCTCGTCCGCATCAAGAGCAGCTTCTTCTGTCTTGAAATAGTTGTGGGACAGGGAGCTGCAGATCTCGATCTGATACGGGTCAAGTTCCTTGGTCATTGCAAGAGCTTCGTTGATGTCATAGTCACGGAACTTGCCGTTGGCATAGGAAACAACTCTCTTTGTCTTGCCTTCAGCAAGGAGGTCAACAGCAAGGCATCCCATTGCGGAAGCGTATACTCTGTCCTTGCATGTCGGGCTGCCGCCGCGCTGCATGTAGCCGAGGATCGTAGCACGTGTCTCCATACCTGTTGCAGCCTCAATACGTCTTGCCATAGAAGCGGAATGGCCTACGCCTTCAGCGTTGATGATGATGTGATGTGTCTTGCCGCGTCTTCTGTTATCAATGATGTTGTCGATCAGCTTCTGCTCATCATAGTCATATTTCTCCGGAAGAAGAACGTCCTCAGCGCCGTTGGCGATACCGCACCAAAGAGCGATGTAACCGGCGTTGCGTCCCATGACCTCGATGATGGAGCACCTCTCATGAGAGGAGGATGTATCGCGGACTTTGTCGATTGCTTCCATAGCTGTGTTGACTGCTGTGTCGAAACCGATCGTGTACTCTGTGCAGGCGATGTCAAGGTCGATCGTTCCCGGAACACCAACAACGTTGATGCCTTCATTGGCCAGCTTCTCAGCACCGCGGTAGGAACCGTCACCGCCGATAACTACGAGGCCTTCAATACCGTACTTGTTGCAGACCTCAACGGCTCTTGCGATACCTTCCGGTGTACGCATTTCCTTGCAGCGTGCTGTCCCGAGGACCGTGCCGCCTAAGCTAAGGATGCCGGACACGTTGCCGGCCTTCATTTCAATAATTTCCTCATCGATGAGGCCTGAATATCCTCTCTTGATACCAAAGACCTTCATCCCTTTTGTCAGACCGTGACGTACAACCGCACGGACCGCCGCATTCATTCCTGGCGCATCGCCGCCGCTAGTAAGAACACCGATTGCTTTAATCTTT
>JAFWIM010000140.1 GCA_017514845.1 Lachnospiraceae bacterium | reverse complement strand
GTGCGTCTTCCTTCGCGCAGCTCTGCGATCCGCCGGAGGCTCAATCTTCAACACAGGGCTTTAAACCCATGTTGAAGACGAGTTTGTTTTGCACATTCCTCTCATGACTGAAGTCACGAGAATCCTGTGTTGAAGATTGAAGAGGGCTGTGAAGAAACTTTGATTCGTTTCTTCGCAGCCCTTTTTGAGTGTTGGATTTCCTGCTGCAGGGGTGGCAGTCATGCGTATCTTGTTTACGCTGTCTCGACTGCCGGGTCACAGCCCCTACTTTTTTTATTTATATAAAGTTATTTGTGAAGTATTTAGTGTTTCTTTTTCAATCCCTTCATCGTCAGCGATATGCGCTTCTTGTCCGCGTCAGCCGAGAGGACCTTGACCTGCACGACATCGCCGACGCTCACCACGTCGAGCGGATGCTTGACGAACGAGTCGGAGAGCTGAGAGATGTGGACCAGGCCGTCCTGATGAACGCCGATGTCCACGAAAGCGCCGAAGTCAATGACATTTCGGACGGTGCCGGTGAGGATCATGCCGGGTTTTAGGTCCGCTATATCCATGACATCGCTGCGGAGGATCGGGCCGTCCAGCTTCTCGCGCGGGTCGCGGCCGGGCTTTTCAAGCTCACCGATGATATCGTGGAGAGTGTACTCACCGATACCGAGAATTCCCGCCAGTGATTTCTCATCGATGGTCTTCAGCCTTGTGCGGATCTCACGGGTCTTTCCGGAAGCGATATCCTTCTCGCTGTAGCCGAGTCCTTCGAGCAGTTTTCTGGCCGCATCGTAGCTCTCCGGATGGACGCCGGTCATATCGAGCGGCTCCTCGCCGCCGCTGATTCTCAGGAAACCTGCACTCTGTTCAAATGCCTTCGGCCCCAGCTTCGGAACCTTCAGCAGTGCCCTTCTGTTCCTGAATGTACCGTTCTCCTCGCGGTAGGTCACGATGTTCTTCGCGATTGTCTTGTTGATTCCTGAAATATAGGAGAGGAGTGCTGCGGAGGCGGTGTTTACGTCAACGCCGACACGGTTCACACAGTCCTCGACGACGCCGGTCAGGGCTTCGTTCAGCTTTGTCTGGTTCATGTCATGCTGGTACTGGCCGACTCCGATCGACTTCGGGTCGATCTTGACCAGCTCTGCCAGCGGATCCTGAAGCCTTCGGGCGATGGAGGCAGCGCCTCTGGCTGCGACATCGTGGTCCGGGAATTCTTCCGCGGCCAGCTTGCTGGCTGAGTAGACGGATGCTCCGGCTTCATTGACGATGACATAGGAGAGCTTCTCGTAGAGGTCCGGACGGCAGCCCTTCGGCGGCTTACCCTGACGGAATTCCTTGATGAAGTCGACTATCAGGGCTTCGGACTCGCGGGAAGCGGTCCCGTTGCCTACGGAGAACAGGTCGACATTGTATTTGTCAACGAGCTGTTTCACGACTCTTTTTGCGTCTTCGACCTTGTTCCGTGGGGCGGTCGGGAAAATGATGCAGGAGTCGAGCAGTTTGCCGGTGGCGTCGACGACGGCGAGCTTGCAGCCATTTGCAAATCCCGGATCCCAGCCCAAGACTACCTTGCCCGCAATCGGGGGCTGCATGAGCAGCTGGGAGAGATTCTTGCCGAAGACGGCGATCGCCGCCTCCTGAGCCTTCTCCGTCGCATCGCTGCGGAGTTCGGACTCGATGGACGGCGCGATCAGGCGCTTGTAAGCGTCGGCGGCAGCCTCCTCGAGATACCGGCCGGTGACCGGATGCTTGCGGACGCCGATCTTGAGATCGAGATAAGTGAGGATGTCCTCTGTCGGAGCCGCGACCTTGAGCGTGAGGATCTTCTCCTTCTCGCCGCGGTTCAGGGCGAGGATCCTGTGGCCGGGGAGAGTCTTCAGATTCTCGTTGTAATCATAGTAATTTTCATAGACGGATTCTGCCTGCGCATCCTTGGCTGAGGACACCAGCACGCCGTCAGAGAGTGTCTTGCGCCTTATGAACGAGCGGTACTGCGCGTTGTCCGAGATCTCCTCGGCAATGATGTCTTCTGCCATCTGGATCGCGTCGGCAGCGGTCTCGATGCCGAGCTCGGCGTTTATGAAGGAAGCCGCATATTCTTCCGGGCTCATAGACGGATTCATCTCGCGCAGAAACTCCGCGAGCGGGGCGAGACCCTTTTCGCGGGCGACCATCGCGCGGGTGCGTCTCTTCTGCTTGTAGGGCCGATAGAGGTCCTCGAGAGCGACCATGGTCTCGGCGGCAGAGATCTGGGCAGCCAGCTCTTTTGTGAGCTTGCCCTGCTCTTCGATGGATTTGAGAATTGTCTCCCTGCGCTCGTCGAGGTTCCGGAGATACTTCAGCCGTTCATCGAACTGACGGAGGATCTCATCGTCAAGGCCGCCCGTTTTGTCCTTTCTGTACCTTGCAATAAACGGGATGGTATTGCCCTCGTCAATAAGTTCGATGACTGCGGTTGCCTGTGCGGCAGTGATATTCAGTTCATTAGAAATTGTTTTTGCTATGTCCATAGGTGCAAGTATACCACAGTGGGGGTGGTTCCCGCAAATTTTCATGAGAATTCTGTGCAGTGTATACCAAGAGGTAGCATTTTCGTCTCGAAATCAAGAATTGGTTGCCTCCGCCGAAGACCCGATGAAACTCCCCAAGCTCAAAGGCAGCAATCTCGCCTCAGAATCAGGAATTTGCTACCTCTGCCAAAGACCCGATGAAACCTGCCAAGACCAAAGGCAGCAGTATTGTCTCAGAAGCAGGATTTTGCTGCCTCTGCCGAAGACCCAATGAAACCTGCCAAGTCCAAAGGCAGCAAACGCTCCTCAGAAGTAGGATTTTGCTGCCTCTGCCGTTGACCCGATGAAACCTGCCAAGTCCAAAGGCAGCAAACTCGTCTCAGGAGCAGGAATTTGCTGCCTCTGCCGTTGACCCGATGAAACCTGCCAAGTCCAAAGGCAGCAAACGCTCCTCAGAAGCAGGATTTTGCTGCCACTGCCGAAGACCCGAAGAAACTCACCAAGATTAAAGGCAGCAATCTCGCCTCGAAATCAAGAATTTGTTGCTTCTGCTGTTTATCCGGTGAGATTCATCAGACTTCTACCTGAGGCAGCAGTTCAGACGGCCGTAGTTGTAGTGCGTAAAGGCGCAAGACATCCATCTTCGAGAGAAAAACATTGCATATCCGACTGAGAGATCAAAAATGCGGATGCATTTTTAAGCTCGAGGAAAGGATATGCGTTTTTCGATGAAGATGGTGCTTGCGCCGGCTCGAACTATAGAGGTGGCCGTCCGAACTACTGCCGGCGGGTGGACTCGAAATACGCGGGCAATCAGCATAGCTCTTGATTTTTATCAATATTCCCGATAGAATAGATTAATTATGGGAAAGATTTTTTATATCATGGGAAAATCCGCCTCCGGCAAGGATAAGATCCATGGGATCCTGCTAAAAGACAAGGAACTGGAGCTCTCCGATCTTATCCTTTATACGACGCGCCCGATCCGCAGCGGCGAAGTCGACGGAAAGCAGTACCACTTCGTCGACGAGGCCGCTCTCGACAAGTTCCGCGCGGCAGGTAAGGTGATAGAGGAGCGCACTTACCAGACAATCGCGGGTCCGTGGACCTACTGCACCGTGGACGAGGGGCTTGACCTTGAGCACACGGATTATCTGGCGATCGGAACGCTGGTGTCCTACGGGAAACTCCGGAGCTACTACGGCGCGGACAAGGTTCTGCCGGTTTATATCAGCGTGAGCGATGAGAACCTGCTGCTCCGCGCGATGAAGCGCGAGAAAAAGCAGGAGGTGCCGCGATATCAGGAAATGTGCCGGCGCTTCCTCGCTGACAGCGAGGACTTCTCAGAGGAGAAGATACTAGAAGCGGGTATAACCAGAAGATTTGCAAATGATGGTGAACTTGACGACTGCATAAGTGAGATCCGGACGTATATTCTTGCGAATAGATGACCGGAAGCGACGACTGCATAAGTGAGATCCGGACGTATATTCTCGCGAATAGATGACCGGAAGTGGAGATGCTGCCATGGATGAACGGGGCTACAGAGGTGTCGTCGGACACAAGGATGTGATAAGGCACCTTGTGAACGCGGCGGCCAACGACAAAGTATCCCACGCCTATCTCCTGACCGGGGAAAAGGGGTCCGGGAAGAAGCTGCTGGCTTCCATATATGCTGCGGCCCTGTGCTGTGAGACCCACAGCGGAGAGCCCTGCTTTAAGTGCGCATCCTGCCATAAAGCGCTCACCGGCAACCATCCGGATATCATCCGGGTCGTCCATGAAAGGCCGGACCTCATTCGAGTGAACGAGATCCGGGAACAGCTCGTGAATACGGTGGACATAAAGCCGTATGAGAGCCGATATAAAGTCTACATCATCGATGAAGCGGAAAAAATGAACGCCCAGAGCCAGAACGCGATCCTTAAGACGATCGAGGAGCCGCCGCCCTACGCAGTCATGCTCCTTCTGGCCAATAACCCCGACTCGCTGCTTTCGACCATTCTGTCCCGCTGTGTGCGGCTGAATCTGAAGGCGGTCCCGAGCGAGGAGGTAAGACAATATCTTATGAGGGAGATGATGCTGCCGGATTATGAGGCTGAGATTGCGGCGGCATTTGCACAGGGAAACATTGGGAGAGCGAGAATGAGTGTGACGGGGGACGCATTTGCGGAAATGACCGAAAAAGCCATCCGGATCCTGAAGAGGGCCGGGAATATGCAGACATATGAGATTGTTGAGGCAGTTAAAGAGCTGTCGGAGGACAAGAAGAATATCCAGCAGTTCTTCGACATTCTCACACTGTGGTTCCGCGACGTTCTGCTCTACAAGGCAACACGGGATACGGACAATCTGGTCTTCCGACGGGAGTTTGCGGAGATAAAGAGGGAAGCTGCCATCTGCTCCTACGAGGGACTCGAGGACATGATCGAGGCCGTCAATAAAGCAGGCGCAAGGATTCGTGCAAATGTCAACTTCGACCTCACCATCGAACTCCTCTTCCTCACTATCTCGGACAACTTAAAGGTGTAAGAGACCTCCCGGGTCTTTGACAAGTAATTCATATAAGGGCTTTAGCAAATGACAACTATTATCGGAGTAAAATTCAGGAACGTAAGCAAAATATATTATTTTAATCCGGGCGATTTCGATGTTCATTACAATGACCATGTCATCGTCGAGACAGCGCGCGGCATCGAGTACGGCACGGTCGTCCTGAGCCCGATGCAGCTCGAGGACGAGAAAGTCCCGCAGCCGCTGAAGGACATGATTCGCATGGCCACGCCTGAGGATAGTGAGCGCGAGGCGGAGAACCGCAGAAAAGAGAAGGAAGCCTACAAAATCTGCAAGGAAAAGATCGCCGAGCGCGGACTTGAGATGAAGCTCATCCAGGCAGAGTACACATTTGACAACAGCAAGGTGCTCTTTTATTTCACGGCTGACGGGCGAATCGACTTCCGCGATCTGGTCAAGGATCTTGCGGGCATCTTCCGCACAAGGATCGAGCTTCGCCAGATTGGCGTGCGCGATGAGACCAAGATCCTGGGCGGCATGGGCATCTGCGGCAGACCTCTGTGCTGCCACACCTATCTGACAGAGTTTGCGCCGGTGTCCATCAAGATGGCCAAGGAACAGAACCTGTCCCTCAACCCGACCAAGATCTCCGGCTGCTGCGGCAGACTCATGTGCTGCCTGAAAAACGAGGCGGAGACATACGCGTACCTCAATAAGAACCTGCCGAACAAGGGTGATCAGATGACGACGCCGGAAGGCCGTCACGGTGAGGTCCAGGCCATTGATATCCTGCGCCAGCGCATAAAATGCATCGTCGATATGGATAACGATGAGAAGGAGCTGCAGGAATACCACATCAGCGAGATCACCTTCATCCCGCACAGCAAGCGCCCGAAGGGTCAGGTAAACCAGCAGCCGAAGGCGGAAAAGAAGAAAAAGAAGGGGACAGAGGCTGATGTGAGCGAGATCGTTCTTGAGGAGGAGATTACTGTCACCGCAAAGATCGAGCAGGAACCCGCAAAGGGAAAGAAAAATGAGCGGGTAGAGCGGAAAGAAAAACAGCCGAGGAAGGAAAAAGCTGTGATACGGCCGAAGAAGCAGACCAACGATGTCATGACTTCCAAGGAGGAAGTATCCGAAGCCGAGACCTCGCTTGTCGAGAATACTCCTGTCGAGAACAAGCCCGAACACAGTGCGAGGTCTCGCAAGAGAAGAAGGCGCGGACATCAGAAGAAGAACAGCGGACAGGGAGCACCCACAGGTGAAAATACGCCGTGAGTAAGATGATACGACTTGATGATCTGGAGAACGGATATTATATATATCAGGATACGGAGGCATTCTGCTTCGGCATAGACGCGGTGCTTCTTGCCCACTATCCAGCGCTCAGGGAGGGGGACAGAGTCTGTGACCTGTGCAGCGGGAACGGGATTATTCCGCTTCTCATAGACAACACCGCCAGAAGGACGGGGCGGAATGTGCGTATCACGGGACTGGAACTTCAGCAGCCGATGGCGGACCTTTTTGAGAGGTCCGTCAAATACAATCAACTGGAAGATACCATCACCGCAGTCTGCGGGGATGTGAAGGAAGCTCGCGCGCTTTTCGGCCCTGCTTCCTTTTCTCTTGTCACATGCAATCCGCCCTACATTGCGTCTGGAAGCGGTCTCACCGCGGAAGCGGACATGAGGAAGATCGCAAGGCATGAGATCGCATGCACGCTGGAGGATGTCATTTCGGCAGCGTCGGGGATCCTGAAAGAAAAAGGGAGATTTGCGATGGTGCACAGGCCGGGGAGGCTGGCGGAGATATTTCATTTGCTCCATAAATACCGCCTCGAGCCCAAAAGGATGCGGCTGATCCACCCGTACGCGGACAAGTCGCCGAACCTGGTCCTCATCGAGGCCGTCCGGGGAGGCGGCGCCCAGTTGAACATCGATCCTCCGCTCACTGTGTATAATAATGACGGGACCTACACGGATGAGGTCCTTCGGATCTACGGAAAAATCTAAGGAGGGCTGTATGGCCGGAACGCTTTACATATGCGCGACCCCGATCGGAAATCTCGAGGATATCACGTCCCGGGTTCTCCGCGTGCTCACCGAGGTCGACCTCATAGCGTGCGAGGACACGAGGACCAGCGGACATCTGCTGTCGCACTTTGATATTCGCACGAAGACCACAAGCTATCACAAGTTCAATGAGCACACGAAAGCGCAGGAGCTGGTGGATATGCTGCTGAGTGGTGCAAATATTGCCCTCATCAGCGATGCCGGAACCCCCGCGATCTCTGACCCGGGTGAGACACTGGTCAGGCTGTGCGGGCAGTATCACGTGCCCGTGACTTCACTTCCGGGGGCAAATGCCTGCATCACCGCTCTGACCCTCTCCGGCAAGTCGACACGGAGATTTGTCTTCGAGGGCTTTCTTCCTTCCGACAAGAAGGAACAAAAAGAGGTTCTCAGAGATCTGAAGGACGAGCGCCGCACGATCGTCCTCTATGAGGCTCCGCATCGGCTCGTCCGGACGCTGGAGGCCCTGTCAGGTGTTCTGGGCGAGGGCAGGGAGATAACCGTCTGCCGGGAACTCACAAAGAAATTTGAGACCGTCACTGCCACAACGATCGGGGAAGCCATCGCGGAGGCAGGTGAAAAAGAGCCGCGGGGCGAGTACGTGCTTGTCATCGCGGGAAAGCCCGCCTCGGAGATCGAGGCTGAGAAGGCGGCATCGTTCGAGTCCCTAACGATTACGGAACATGTGGCAATGTTCGAGGATAAGGGAATGAGCCGCAAGGAGGCAATGAAAGCGGTCGCCGCGGAGAGGGGAATCTCGAAGCGCGACGTATATCAGACCTTATTAAAAGAAGAGGAGCCCTCACATCCATGATGTGGAGGCTCCTTTTTCGGGTTTATAGCATTTGCTTTAGCCTGCTTGAGCGGCGGTTCACAAAAACGCTCTCAGAAGAAAAATCGGTTGCCGACCGCAACAGGGCGCGCAGGAATTCGGACCGGGTTTACGGCTCTACATATCCGAGGCGGACCAGGAAGTCCTCAATAAATTCGAGGGTTCCCTTGAGGCCGAGGCAGGCGCTGTTGATGATGAGGTCATGGCCGTCCGTCGTGCCCCACTTGCGGTCCGTGTAGAACTGGTAGTAGGACTTTCTGGACTTGTCGACGCGCTTCAGGATCTTTTCGGCAGCGAGGCTGTCCGCGATGTCCTCCGTCCTCATGATGCGCTTGATTCGCACATCCTTGGGGGCGTAAATGAAAATGCTCACAACGTCGTCATAGTCCGAGAGAACATCGTCCGCACAGCGTCCTACGAAAACTGCGGACTCCTTGTCAGCTTTCTCACGGATGATCCTTGACTGAAGAGAGAAGAGCCTTGAGGAGCGGGAGGCTGTGTCGATGCCGTAGGTGAAGTACGGCTCGAAGAACGGGTTGGACAGATTCTCATCGTCATTTTCCAAGAGGTCAGCATCGATGTCATGTTTTTCGGCAATGATTTTCAGAAGGTTTTTGTCATAGACCGGGATACCCAGGTCTTTTCCGAGAGCTTCGGCAATCTTTTTGCCGCCGCTGCCGTATTCACGGCCGATGGTAATGAGAACTTTCTTTTTGAGTTTCATAGAGGCCTCCTTTCGCGGACACATATTCAAGTCTCGCTCGCGAGACTTGGCGCGGGATTCGGGTCAGCGTAAGCTGACATATTCCAAACCGAATCCCTGCGGTCTTCGCTTTGCGCCCTCGCGTGTCTGAATTTTTCAGAAATCAGGGTGTCCTTGTTGTATTCTAAGTCAATTATAGTACATAATTGTAACGAAATAAAGACAATATATATAGAAAACTGAAAATTCACTGATGCGGTGCGGCCCATGGGGACGTTTCTTTCGCATGGGATCTCCCGCGAGAAAAAGACCGTCCCTAATGCGTGTCCACCCACGTCCGTATATCCCGAAGGAAATACTTCCCGTAGCGGAAAGCCCCGGTCAGCGAGATGTCCCGGACGAGCAGGAGATTTGCAAATGTCGTCGGCCGAACAAGCGCCATATCGCGCAGCGCCGTCGTCGACACAATTTTGTGGGCGGAAACGTGATTGCGGTCAGCCAGCTCCTTCCTGAGGGCCCGAAGCTCCCGGTAGAGATTTTCATCTGCCACGCCGGGGACGAGAGACGTTGTGTGGTCGGCAAATGGCTCCAGTGAAAGACAGTAGGAGCACTTCCCGCAGAACTTCGGCGCATGTTCGCCGAAGTATCCGAGCATGAAGCCGCGGAGGCAGGAGCGCTGGCCGGCGTAGAGCTGCATTTGCCGCAGCCGCTCCCGCTCGATCCGGCGGAGCGTTGCCCTCTCGCTGTCAGTAAGAAATGCGACCGTCTGCTTATCGTCCGGAATAAAGCCCGCGCGGCTGATAAAAAAGCGGCAGATCGCGATATCCCAGTCGGAATAGAGCAGGATGCAGTCGGACGGCAGCCCGTCCCGACCCGCCCTGCCGGCTTCCTGATAATAGTTTTCCATGTTGGCCGGCATATTGTAGTGGATGACAAAGCGCACATCGGGTTTGTCGATGCCCATGCCGAACGCGTTGGTCGCCACAATGAGGCCGGTGCGGCCAAGGAGCCACTCCTCCTGATTCTCATTCCGGTCCGTCTGGGTCATGCCGCCATGGTACTTTGCGGCTTGGATACCGGCATCGGCAAGCTTTGCATGCAGTGCGTCGACAGATCTGCGGGTCAGGCAGTAAATGATGCCGCACTCACCTCTGTATTTTTTGAGAAGAGCGCGGAGCTCGGTCCACTTATCCTTCGGGCGCCGAACCTCGTAGAACAGATTTTCCCGGTTAAAGCCCGTCGTCAGGCAGATGGGATTGTCAAGCATAAGGGTGTCGATAATGTCGCTTCTGACCTCAGCTGTGGCAGTTGCGGTGAAGGCAGCGATGACGGGCCGCCTTGGCAGGCTTGCCGCAAAGTCGGCGATTTTCCGGTAGGCAGGTCGGAAGTCGCGCCCCCACTGGGAGACGCAGTGGGCTTCGTCGACGCATATGAACGAGATAGGGATAGAATTTGCAAATGCGCAAAACTCCGAAGAAAGCAGCCTCTCCGGCGAGACGTAGAGGAGGCGGCAGCGGCGGTCAGCCGGATAATCGGATGTGTTGGCCGAGGGGTGACTTCCGGCGCTATCTGCGGGGGTGCTGCGCGAACCGGTCGGATGGTCGCTGCGCGCAGTGCCAGCGAGAGGACCGTATCGCAGGGAATTGCTTTCCGAGTATTGATGACGAACATTTGCAAGAAGTGCTGCCTTCTCCGACCGGGTCATGGCCGAGGTAATCGTTTCAGCCCCAATGCCACGTTTTTTCAGAGTTTCTACCTGGTCCTGCATGAGGGATATGAGCGGGGATATAACAATGGTAAGCCCGGGAAAGAGCAGGGCGGGGATCTGAAAACACAGGGATTTGCCGGCCCCGGTCGGCATAATGCCGAGGACATCGCGGCCGGACAGGATATGAGAAATCAGCGTTTCCTGACCGGGACGAAAATTGTCATAGCCGTAGACAGACTTCAATACTTTGTGCATATTGTCCATAAAAACCTCCTTGAGACTTGCGTTCGTTATTCTTAAAGAATAAAATAATGGTATGCGTAAGTTTGTAATACCCCGTAAGAATGATCAAAATACCGGCAGACCGCGAAAAAAATGGAGCTTACGAAAAAAGCTCCTTATTTTTATAAGCGCGGCGCTGGCTATATATGCAATCGGAGCATATTTAGTTATAAATATTTATCTGCCGACCAAAGAAGAAATCCCTCCGAAAGTCCGGGAGACAAGTACGTATCCTGTGATTTACGAGACAGAGCAGGAGATGAGGGATGCGGTACGCGGCAGATTCGTCAAGCTCGATGATCAGATGAAGGCGTCGATCGTCATCCCCGGGCTCATGACGACCCGGACGACGAAGGGAACCTTCCACGGCGTTGTCTACTGCACTTCAATGACGCCCCAGGGAATGGCGATATCCGAGGACTACATATTTATCAGCGCATACTGCCACACTCACATGCACAATTCGGTCATCTACATGCTTGACCGCAGGACGGGGGAATTTATAAAAGAGATACCCCTGAGATCCAGAGCCCATGTCGGCGGGCTGGCCTACGACCCGGTGCATAGAAATCTGTGGGTGTCGGGGGGATCCGCGGGGGTGGCAAAAGCCATCGCCTACACGTTGGACAGCCTTGAGAACTACAGCCTGAGCCGCGAAAAAAAGTCGATCAAATCAAAATTCAGCTACACGCTGGCGACGATCACCCGCAACTCCTATATGTCCTATTCGGACGGTTATCTGATTATCGGATACTTCACTCCACAGGGACTGTCCACCTTGCAGAAATTCAAGATCACGGAGGACGGCGGACTGGCATCGCAGATTATCGTGGAGGACTACGAGATACATGAGAGCGTGATGGCGGACTTTACGGCAACGACTTCGAATCAGATCCAGTCTGCCCTGGAAACCGATGGGTTCGTCATGCTGGCAAAGTCCTACGGACCGTTCGATTCGCAGCTGCAGCTGTATGATAACAGAGCTTTTCTGGCGAGTTTTGAGGAGCGAGATGCGGATCGCATTTATTTGTTCCCGCAGAAAATGGAACAGATCTGTGTCAGCGATGACATGCTCTACTGCCTCTTCGAATCCGCGGCTTACGCTTACAGATCGCAGCCGCTGCTTCGGCTCGATCGAATCATGGTATTTAATCTCGGGGATATACTCCCGGAACGGGAAGAAATCATAGAATTAGACTTCTGATATGCGTTAACATAAGTATAGCGCAATTTGCGGGAAAATGACAGGGAGGATGCACATATGTCAGAGATATTGAGGAACCCGAAAAAGCTTTTGCTGCATGGGATTTGCAAAATTCCGGCCGGCAAGGCGGGGAAGGCTGCCGCAAAGCAGTATGCAAATGAAAGAAAAGCCCGCAAGAGAGCCCTCGCCCGGCTCGCGGAGGCTGACAGCCAATCCGGGGTCGGCCTGCTTGTCATGCTGAATTCTGCAGACAGACGGCTTGGCAGGTACATATTTAAGAAGCTCGACAAGGTCATCCCGTTCTATGTGAAGGCGCTCTCGGACGGGGCTTCCGGCATGCCCGAGGAGGAGATGAGCTGGCTCATGGAAGCGTGCGCAAGGCGGGGCTACCGAACCCTGTGGCTCGACCTGACCGGGACAGATAAAATCGATAAGAGGGCGGTCCTTCATCTTGTGGCGGGTGAGCTTGTGCGAGTGCTGGAGAAGCCGGCGCCGGAGAGAGCTTCGGAGGCGGCTTTGGCGGAGGCGGAGGTCGAACCTGAGGCAGCGGTGGTTGAAGATTTGACTGAGCCAGAGGCGGCGGAGGGTGAGCCTGAGGTAGCGGAGGTTGAAGATTTGACTGAGCCAGAGATGGCGGAGGCGACGGAAATGCCCGAGCCAGAGGCGGCAGTGGATGAACCGGTTGAACCAGAAGCGGTTGCAGAGGAGGAAACTGCTGCGTCAGATATGGGAACAGAAATCGAAACTGTAGCGGAGGCAATAGGAGAACTGCAGGAAGAGACCATTGACGATGATAAAAAATGCGCGTCAGAAAAGTTTCTAACAGAAGCCGTTAGAGAGAGTGAAGATATTTTTGCAGAAAAAGAGCCTCAGGATATTGATGCTGTGAACGCTGAGGATGTAATTGTAGCCCCCAAGGCAGAAGCCATTCCGGTAGTAGAAGAAAAGCCGGTGCCGGAAGAGAAGCCGGCCGCAGAAGCCATTCCAGTAGTAGAAGAAAAGCCGGTGCCGGAAGAGAAGCTGGCCGCAGAAGCCATTCCAGTAGTAGAAGAAAAGCCGGCTCCCGGGAAAAGAACAAAAAAGACCTCCACAAAGGCTGAGGGTGAGAAAGCGCCGGCAAAACCGAGAAGAAAGCGCGCACCGGCGGCGCCGCTGACGGTAGAGGCGACACTTGCTAAGCGCAGAAGACAGATGGGATTGGAGTAAAAGGCGTCAAGAGACAATCCCTGCTTGCACATCCCGTCAAAAGGGTGTATATATAGGTGTAATGACACCCCGAGAAGGGACGTCCGCTGACGGACGGGAAGGAAAATGAAAAAATGAGAGCGACAAACCTTACGTTACTTACTGACTTGTATGAGCTGACCATGATGCAGGGTTACTTCAAGAATCCTACAGATCAGATCGTCGTATTCGATGCATTCTACAGGAAAAATCCATGTGATGGAGGTTACGCGATAAGCTGCGGACTTTCGGATGTAATCGACTACATCAAGAACCTGCATTTTTCCTACGATGATATTCAATACCTGAAGAGCCTCAATATATTTGATGAAGACTTCCTGGATTATCTTGCGGGCTTCCACTTCACAGGTGATATCTGGGGAATCCCGGAAGGAACCGTTATCTTCCCGCGTGAGCCGATGCTCAAGGTCATCGCGCCGATCGAGCAGGCACAGCTCATCGAGACGGCTGTCCTCAACATGCTGAACCACCAGTCCCTGATCGCCACAAAGGCGGCACGCGTATGCTACGCGGCTAAGGGAGACGGCGTTATGGAATTCGGTCTTCGCCGTGCCCAGGGTCCCGATGCCGGCATTTACGGCGCCCGCGCGGCAGTCATCGCCGGCTGTGTCGGCACATCCAACGTCCTGACCGGAAAAATGTTCGACGTTCCGGTCCTCGGCACACACGCCCACAGCTGGATCATGAGCTTCCCGAGTGAATATGAAGCTTTCAAAGCTTACTCAAAAATCTATCCGAATGCCTGCACGCTGCTCGTCGACACATATGACGTGCTTGAATCCGGAGTTCCGAACGCAATTCGAGTATTCAAGGAAATGCGTGAAGAGGGAATCAAACTCACCAAGTACGGCATTCGAATCGATTCCGGCGACCTTGCGTACCTGTCCAAGAAGGCTTACCAGATGCTCAGCGACGCCGGCTTCCCGGATGCAATCATATCCGCATCCTCCGACCTTGATGAGTACCTGATCACGGACCTTAAGGCGCAGGGAGCCAAGATCAACTCCTGGGGCGTCGGCACGAACCTGATCACAGCGAAGGATAACCCTGCTTTCGGCGGCGTCTACAAGCTGGCAGCAATCAAGGACAACGAGACCGGCGAATTCATCCCGAAGATCAAGGTCTCCGAGAATACTGAAAAGGTCACGAACCCGGGCAACAAGAAGATCGTCCGTATTTATGACAAGGAGACGGGAAAGATCAGGGCGGACCTTATCTGCCTCGAAGAGGAGACCTTCTCCGAGGACGAAGATATGATCATCTTCGATCCGATCGAGACATGGAAGAAGACCAAGCTCCGCGCCGGAACATTCACGCTGCGTGAGATCATGGTCCAGGTATTCAGCAAGGGCGAGTGCATCTACAATGATACGGCGTCTACGATGGAGATCCGTGAGAGATGCCTGCGCGAGCAGGATACGATGTGGGATGAGACGCGCCGTCTTGTGAACCCCCATCAGATGTACGTCGACCTTTCCGACAAGCTGTTCAAGATCAAGAGCGATCTTCTTGAGCAGATGAGTATGGAGCAGCTGAAATAAAGGCGAATCTGAACAGATTATCTAAAAAGTGGTAATAAAGTGCGGTCCGGTGGATGAACGTGTGAGTCGTCTGCCGGGCTGTTTTATACTATGGTGGCGGTGCTACAGATATTTTCAAGGAATTAAAAAAAGTGCTTGCTTTTTACATCGGCCTGTACTATAATTCAATCTGTTGCAGATATTGGGCTATCGCCAAATGGTAAGGCAACGGACTCTGACTCCGTCATTTCAAGGTTCGAATCCTTGTAGCCCAGTTTGAGGTCTAAATCGTAAGATTTAGGCCTTTTTTATTTATTTGTTTCTCTTACCGCTGTTCGCAGTTCCGCGGACCTCTTCGTGATAGAAGTAAT
>JAFWIM010000139.1 GCA_017514845.1 Lachnospiraceae bacterium | reverse complement strand
GCATTCTTTCATCTGTTTCATGCAAACCGTCCGGAAATCCGACGAACTTCATGACGTCCCCGTCTGCCCAAAGCTGTTGAACGCATTTGATATCCTCAATCGTCGTTTCTTTTATCTCAAGCATTTTAATACCTCCGCAAATTTCGATTTGAAATCCCCGAAATCACAGGCATCCGCCAGTGATTATAGGTCTTTAATGAAAACCTCTGAAACCGTTGGAAACAAAGGGGTTTCCGCAATCTGCTCACCGAATCCCTTTATAAAATGTTACACCGTTTCTATAACGCCCTCGCCGCTCAGAAGGGCAAAAGCAAGGGCAAGAAAAATACATAACAGAATATAGCAAGATGTGGCAATCGGGAGATAAGTGACATATGTGCGAATGTATCGACGGAGCTGTTATACAGAAGTTTCCTTGCAATAATGCCGCAGGGGAGGAGTTTACCCTCTCGTGCAAGAATCCTATTCTGTTTTCTTTCCTTCGCTGCCATAAAAAGACAGACCGCCGTCAACGAAGACCATATCGCTGGTGTCAGTCTTAAGAGCAAAGGTCTTACCCCCCAGCGGAAAAAGCTTTACTTCAGGCTCTTCTTTATCCTTCAGGCTGAAAACCGCGAAAAGATCGTTATCCTTTAATTGTATATCGATCTTGTAGTCTTCCCATTCGTATGTACCGCAGAAACTTTCCCAGTCACTCCTGTCGGGAGTCTGGAGCGCGAGCTCGTCTACAGTTTTCAGTGGCTCGGGCTCCCTGCCCCTTACGATCGCTTCCATGCCTTCTCTGAATCCCATATAGGCTCTGGAATCTGCGTAATCGCGGCAGTTGAGAGTTACGAGCACTTTATCCGCATCGACAAAGCGTTCAAACCAGGTTCTAAGCCCTGGCATGCCGCCGCTGTGGCAGACGATCAATCCATCCTTTGGGTCAGTCTGTACTCCCCAGCCCAGTCCATAGTTTGTCTTTCCGATAAGATCATCGTCAACTGCCGGTTCTCCGTTCGAGAGCCTTGCAGGAGCGTACATTATTGCCTGTTCTTCTTTCGTAAGGACCGTTTCTTCCCGCAGCGCCCTGTCCCAGGCAAGCATGTCGAAAACGGTCGTGTACGCATAATCGCAGCCGTTCAGGCCGTCAGAGCCGACCACGTATCCCCTGTCTTCTTCCGAGATATCCGATGGAATATAGCTGCCGTTTTCCAGAACCATATTGCGGGTAAAACGGTCGGAAGGCCTCCCGTCCCGGCGGGTGTGGAGGATCGCGGTATCCTTCATGCCGGCGGGCTCGAAGAGATTCTTTTTGAGGAAGTCCTCAAACCCGATGCCTGAGACTTTTTCCACAGCATTGGCTATCAGGCAGTATCCGACGTCCGTGTACCGGAACTTTTCACCGGGAGCACAGGCTGCCGCCTCACCGCTTTCGCAGATGAAGCGCAGGATCTCACTGCACGCCGGGATCCTGTTTTCCTTTTCCAGAACCGGGGTGACCCAATCCGCGGTTTCAAAATCATCGGGCATACCGCTCGTATGGGTCAGAAGATGACGAATCGTCACGCCTGGATACGGGTATTCAGGGAAGAATTTCGTATACTCGTCGTCAAGGCGGAGTTTGCCTTCTCTGACAAGGAGCATGACCGCTGCTGCCGTAAACTGCTTGGTGACCGAGGCCATCTCAAAGATGCTGTCCTCCTGCATCGGCAGTTTGTCCTCTGCATCACGAAAGCCGAGCGCTCCTTTACTGATGATCTTTCCGTTCTCAGCGTAGAGCCATGTGCCGTTGAACACGCCCTTTTCGTGTGCTTCGCGGGCGAGGTTTTCCATAGCTGTCTTTTTATCCATAATCATATCCTCCTCGTCATAATACTCCGGGTGTTCTGCTAAGCCGAATGAGAGATGCTCTCATTTTCAGTCGGGATATGGCAGACCTGTTCTCTGCCACGACTTCCAGTTCCAACTGGATATATCCCGCTTTTTTCGCACATTCAATGCACGCTTCTGTCAGTGCCCGTCCGATGCCGTCCCGTTGCGGAGAATGCAGGCTCTGCCGTCTTTCAGTGCAACTGTTCTGTTATATTCCATCTTGAAGCCCTTCCTTTTGCTGATCTATGACTTCTGTGCTAATCTCGCTCAGCCAGTCCTCTTTTGAGATTACCGACACATGTGTAATCCCGTTTGCCTCATCCGGATAATTGCAGTCGAAATACATTCCAATGGATTCTGCTGTCCTGATGGATGGCTCATTGGTGTATTTGCAATACGAGTACAGCGCCGGATACTCCGTGTTACGGAAGGCCCAGTCCCGGACAGCCTTCGCAGCCTCTTTGGCGTAACCCCTGCGCTGGAAATCCCTGCGGATATGGTATCCGATTTCAGGCAGCACATTTCCGTTGATAATCTGAATCGTCAATCCGCAATCACCGATCATTTCTCCGGATTCTTTCAGGCAGACGGCCCACAGGCCAAACCCGTTTACACGGTAACGATCAATATTTCGCTCGATCCAGGCTCTGACACGCGCCTCGTCGAAGGTATACGGATAATGGCACATGATTTCAGTATCTGCCAGCACTCTATACAGCGCGTCATAATCGTTCCTGTCCATTTCCCGAAGGAACAATCTTTCTGTCTCCAGAATAATGCCCGTTCCGGTTCCTTCATCCCTCATATTGATTATTATTCTTCCTCTTTCATTCTGCGGAGTGCATTATTCTCTTTACTATTGCACAACGATCTCCAGATAACTGACAATTTGGGACTGTTCTGCAGCTTCCGATCCGTAATATCTTCCTTCACACTCTTTTATAATCTGTATTCCATTTAGACATCAAAGGGCTCCGCTGCTGCCAGTCCCTCATTGACCTCCTCCGCAGGCGTACAGCCAAGTGCCCGGTATGCCGCCTGTGACTCTTTTGAGGAATGAGCCGAAATGTACAGTTTATCTGCACCCAGCCGCCGGGCTTCTTCACAAGCCATCGAAAAGAGCTTCCTGCCGATGCCCTGATGCCTGTATTCCTCTGATATCTGAAAACAAACCAGCTGCACATATCTTGCCACAGCTCCGAATATACGGTGGGAGACGGTCGCGAACCCAATGATCCGCTCGCCATCGAACGCGCCAAAGCCAGTCTGGTCAAGGTTTATATGATGCACCACGTCTTCTGCTATTTCCCGGCACTGAGCCTGCGACCAGTTTTCTTCATAGACGTTCGGCACAAGCTTCCAATCGTTGTCTATCTTTCTCCAACACTCTGTAACAGTCTGGCGGCGGACAAAATCATCCAATGAACGACCTGTGAAATTGTGATTGTCCAATCTCTTGTATTGATATTGAATTCCCATAGTACGCCTCTGTAAATTTGAATTTGTGGAGGAGTGTCTATATGAATAAAGTGGTTAACTACAGTTCTGTAGTCGCATCGATTATAGGAATCATAGCTGTTGTTATCGCTGATATCAAAATAGCAAGGAATAACTATGACATC
>JAFWIM010000138.1 GCA_017514845.1 Lachnospiraceae bacterium | reverse complement strand
GACATTTGCGGAGCAAATGCACGAAGTTGATGCGGAGCATCAACGAGTGACCCGCTGACTTGTAGACTTACTTATTTAGATTTGTATGTGCGGTTTTGAGGGTGCGTAGAGAATACGGCTCTGTGGTACAGTTGGTTAGTACGCCGCCCTGTCACGGCGGAGGTCGAGGGTTCGAGTCCCTTCAGAGTCGCTTTGGGATCATAGCTCAGCTGGGAGAGCATCTGCCTTACAAGCAGGGGGTCAGAGGTTCGAGCCCTCTTGGTCCCAGTACCATGCCGATGTGGCTCAATTGGCAGAGCAGCTGATTTGTAATCAGCAGGTTAACGGTTCGAGTCCGTTCATCGGCTTTTATTTAATAAGGATGGGTTCCCGAGTGGCCAAAGGGGGCAGACTGTAAATCTGTTAGCGATGCTTTCGAAGGTTCGAATCCTTCCCCATCCATTTAATTTAATATCGCGGGGTGGAGCAGTCTGGAAGCTCGTCGGGCTCATAACCCGAAGGTCATAGGTTCAAATCCTATCCCCGCTACTCTTTGTTTTATGCCCAGTTAGCTCAGTTGGTAGAGCAGTAGACTGAAAATCTACGTGTCTCTGGTTCGATTCCGGAACTGGGCACGAGCGGAAGTCGTTTACGACTTCCGTTTTTTTGTGTTCAAAACCAGGCGGAGCTCGATAATTGTGTTTTAGATACTTGTAATTTGCATAATTGTCGAAAAGAACCCCGAATAAAGTGTTTGACCAACAGCGTAAAAAATAATACTCGGCGAAGCGGCTGTGATTTCCGAAATTGCCTGATTTTATGCTTAGAATTGCCAATTTTCTGTATAGATGTAAAATGACGTGTACCCTTGAAAAATAGGATAAAATGAGGTATCTTATATTTACTTATGTTCAACATAGTAACTGGCGTTAAGTTCTGGGGAGACTTCATCGACATGCAGCAGGCTGTTGATGGGGTGAAGCCAGAAAGAAGAAAAGAGGAGTAGCCTATGAAGAAAAAATTTTTAGCTATGATCTTGTCTGCAGCAATGATGGTCACGGCTGTGCCGGAGGCCACGGTCTTTGCGTCAGATATTGATTATGCTGCTTCTGCAGTGACAGAGGAAGTCCTTGAAGAGGATGAACTTGTAGGAGAAGCTGCGGAGGAGACAGAAAAAGTCGTTGACTCTGAGGTGGCTGCCGCCGAAGAGACCTCGGAACTCGAAGCCGTCGTTCCTGAGGAGACAATTGATGAGACGGAAGAAGAAGCTGAGACCTCAGTAGTAGAAACAATCAGCGATGACGTCTTCATGTACACGTTAAATGAAAAGAATGAAGCTGTCATTACCGGACTTAAGGCAGCTGACGCGGAAGAGATCGCAATACCTGAATTTATCTCTACTGCAGGCAAAGTTTATACAGTGACAGGAGTTGCTGACAACGCACTGAACGGGAACGCAAAAACACTGAGCGTTTCTGCCACAGTCAAGGTGTTAGGCATCCAGAATCTCCCGGCACTGGAGACGGTCAAAGTCGATGAGGCAAGCGCAAACTTCTTTGCTCAGGAGAATGTTCTCTATGAGATCAAAGAAGATACCAGCCGCATCGTACTTTATCCGGCAGCATCCAAAGACGAAGTCTTTGTGATCGGTGAGAATGTCGGCGAGATCGCTGCGGGAGCATTTGCAAATGCAGCTAATCTGAAGACAGTCATCATCGGCAAGGATGTCAGGAAGATCGAGAAGAATGCATTTGCGTCTTTCGCAAATCCGCTGGCAGTCGTATTCAATATGACAAAGGCTCCGGAAGTCGCATCCAAAGCGTTCTTCTTCGACAAGGCTATCGCCAATGTGTTCTATTTCACAACGCCTGATGTTCTTGAGGGTATCAAGACAAAGACAGCAGATTTCGTTGACAGCCCGTTCTTCTATGATCCCGAAGGCGGTGAGAAGCTCAGCGATACAACCGGTGTTGTTTCTTTCGTGACAGGTGATCTGCCGAAGGAAATCGCGGCAATTTTTGAAGCTCGCGGCGTTAAAGTCGAGAAGCCGCAGACAGCCTCTGAAGAACTTGTAGGTGTCGGCGATATCTCCAATGAGGACGCTAATATCGCGAACGGTTACTATGTTATCAGATCAAAAGCTAATGCTGATTTCGCTATCCACATTAAGAACGACAGCATGAATAATCAGGGCATAGTCGAGATCAATAAGCACACACCGACTAAAGCTAAGGATGCGGTCTACTTCAAGGTAACTGCGGATGGCGGCGGAAAATATCGTATTCTGTGCTTCTGGTCCAACAAGAGACTTGGTGTCAACGTTGCTGTTCCGGAAGCCGGAGAAGGCGTCACTCAGCGTGATATTAAGATCTACAATAACCAGCAGTGGTACATCAGGAAGTCCATCAGCGATCCTGATTCCGTTGTCATTGTGAACTGTGCGAACCCGAAGGTCGTCATTACGGCACCGGAGACTCTGTACGGCGGAAATCTTACTGTCGAGGAATCTAACGGAAGCGATCACCAGCTCTGGAAGTTCAACCCCACAAGTGACCCGACAATCAAGTTTGACGAAGAAAACCTTTACAATATTGTAAGTGCGGCAAAAACAGATATGGCTGCCACGGTCGCCGATACAAATCTCAGAACAAGCTATAAGCTTCAGCCGGTCGGAAAGTCAGGCCAGAGATTTATTCTCAAGAGCGTAGGTTTCGGCAATATCTATTCATTCATTAATTTTGATTCCGACAAAGCAGTCTGCGTATACGGCGCTCAGAAGACAGCAGGTTCAGATGTCCTTCAGTGGGGAGACGGAAAACCGGACAGCCAGAGATGGCATCTGGTCAAGACATCCGCTCCTGACAAATCAGTTGCCTACTATATCAGAGGTGTCGGAAGCAATCTGTACCTGAACCTTGCCGGCGCTAAGACAACTGCGGGAACGAATATTGAAATCAACAGATTGAAAGTCATCCCGACACAGAAATGGCAGTTCGTTGAATCCAATATCATTTTAAAGGTCCCTGTAGGTCCGATGATCAGAATCGTCAGCAAGGGCAACAAGGGTCTTTACCTCACAGTCAAGGGCGGCAGCGCGGCAGATAATACGAACATTGATGTAGAGAGTCAGACCAAAAAGACAGATCAGCTCTGGTCTATTGTTCCGCTCGGCGGCGGCTATTATAAGATGGCCAATGTCTCATCGAGAAACGCTGTGAGTGTCAAGTCCGGAAGCACGGCCAACGGTGCAAATATCTGCGCACGTCCGTACAAATCATGGAATTCACAGATCTGGAAGATTGAACAGGCAGGCAATGACGGCAGCTGCTACTTCATCAATAAGCTCACAGGTAAGTACCTGACTGTCAAGGGCGGCAAGTTCTCTTCAGGCACTAATGTTGAGCAGGCTGCTTTCAAGGGTGATAATTCTCAGAAGTTCTATTTCAGAGCTGGCAGTGTGACACCGGGCTGGCAGAAGTATGGCACATCATATCGTTATTACAACGCCGATGCTACACATAAGACGAATGCGTTCATTGAGAACGGAAAGTATTATGTGGACGCTAAGGGTCTTCCGCTGACAGGCTGGAAGAAATACGGTTCATACTATTACTACTTTAAGGGTATGAATGGCAGAGAAACCATGGATAACCGTCCATATCTTACAGCACTGTTTGGATCAAAGAAGACCTGGAACGGATACACTGCACCGAATTGTTCATATTATATGACGATCGACAACGCGTCTCCGTGCCTTGCGACGGTCTATACGAAGTATAAGGGAACGAACAGCTGGAACCTTCCGGTATTCTCCTTCCTCGTATCGCCCGGAACAACATCTACACCGACTGACTTCGGCAACCGCAAGACAAGAACGAAGTATCGCTGGAAAGAGCTTATGGGACCGTCCTACGGACAGTACGCGACAGAGCTTCTCGCATACACGATCGTTGCGGGATCCCGCTATATTGACTGGACAAACAACGGCGAGTATTTCCACTCAGTAGCCTGCGGAGCTGCAAATACTTCTAACTTGAATCCTGCAGTCTACAATCTGCTCGGCACACGTCAGTCACACGGCTGCGTCCGTATGTGCGTACGCTACGCATGGTGGACATACACGTATATTGACTCAGGATCGCCAGTATATGTAGGTGCAAATCTTGCCCGACCGCTCACGCATGTGCCGCAGCCGAGGGCATATAACAGCATTGATCCGACAGATCCTGCTTATACCGGCAACTACGGTTATACTGACACAAGGAACTGGGTATACTGGAACGGATATCTTTTCTAAAATAAGTACTCTGAAGGGGCGCGAGAGCGCTCCTTCTTTTACGTTAAGAGGCAGGTGCCAAAGCTGTGCCGGTGCGGAACAAAAGCAGCTGGTGGGAGTTATATCAGACAAAGGTCATATCAGAAATAAAGAAGAGGCTGCCGCAAGCAATGCGGCAGCCTCTTCTGCGCTTGAATACAATATTGGGGACACAATGTCCGGAGATTTTATATCTGCCTTTGGGGCAGCCTTATTCTTATAATTAAAGCTCTACCTTGAAGTCTGCGGATCCTTCGCCGTTGATGACATAGTATGCAACGCCTTCTTCCGGCTTGACATATACGTCAACAGTCTTGACAGCAGCCTTCTCGTTCATTGCCTTGTAAGCTGCAACAGCCTTGTCAGCGATCGCTGAGATATCGAACTGTCTGCCGGCGGCTTCTACAGTGACAGTAGCCTTCGGAGCTGTCGTTCTTGTTGTTGCCTTCTTTGCGACTTTCTCAGCAGCGGCCTTTGTCTCGGCGGCGACTTTCTCTACTTCCTTCTCAACTTCAGCGACAGCCTTCTCAGCAGCAGCCTTTGTTGCGGCAGCTTTCTTTGCGGCAGCGGCCTTTGTCTCAGTTACTTTCTTTGTTGCTGTCTCAGTAGCCTTCTTTGTTGTTGCAGCAGCTTTTCTTGCCATAATAATCTTTTCCTCCTCGAAATTGATGCACTTAACTTGTGCGTAATTGTCATGTTTTTTATTCGTTGTGTCCGACGCGTACCTGATTTTATTGCGCTTTTCTCAACGGTGGAAATTATAAATCCAAATATCCGATTTGTCAAATTATGAAATTGGTTTTTGTATAATTTGCGCTATTGACACATACTTTTACTCTTTTTTACGGTTCAATGAAAAGTGGAGAGTTCTTGCATTTGCCCCGAAATACTGATGAAAATCAATAAAAAATTGATTATAAAGCTATAATCCGATATAGTATTGCGGCTCGGTTTGGATTATAATGTACAAAGAACAACTGTATTTTCTTATATTTATGGGAAAAATTGACAAACTTTTGATGGGAGCGCAACATGAAATTGAGAGTCCGCAGGGCAGAGCACAGAGATGAACCGAGGATACTTGATCTTTTGCTGCAGGTCAATAATGTACATGCGGACGGAAGACCGGATATTTTTATTACCGACAAGAGGAAGTATACCGACGGACAGCTTTCCCTTCTCATAGAAGATGGGACCAGACCGATTTTCGTGGCCGTCGATGATGACGAGTATGTATACGGATATGGCTTTTGTATCGTGACGGAGGTGAAGGACGGTTCTAACCTCCAACCGATCAAGACACTGTACATTGACGATCTCTGCGTCGACCAGACCATAAGAAGAATGGGAACGGGTCAGATTATTTATGATTTCATTAAAGATTACGCAAAGGAAATAGGCTGCTATCATCTCACGCTGAATGTCTGGGCGTGCAACCCGTCTGCAATGAAATTCTATGAAAAGCAGGGGATGCAGATGCTAAAAAAGGAGATGGAGATTATTCTCTGACTTTCAGATTTCGCTCGTGAAAGCCAGTCTGGGATTCCTTTGAGCGGCGAATGGTAAGGTTGGAACGGAAATCATAAGGGCGGCAGACTGCGGTAGCTATGGTACAGTTCAAAGAGATAACGAAGGCACCCGATGACGGTGTGTGCTGCGTGTACATCCTGCACTGCAGAGACGGGAGTCTCTATACGGGATGGACAAATCATTTGCAGAAGAGACTGAAAGCGCACAATTCCGGCAGAGGGGCGAAGTACACGAAGGGCAGGGGCCCGGTGAGATGTGTGTATGTTGAGACATTTGCATCCAGAGAGGAGGCAATGTCGAGAGAATCCGCGGTGAAGCACCTGACAAGGGCTGAAAAGGAAGAGTTGATACTTGGCACTTCGGAAACTCACATATAGTGTTAAGAAAGGGAAGAAAGGCTTTCCGTAATAAATAATAAGGAGGAGTTATGACAAGCGAAGATAATATTTTTATTGTTGGTCACAAAAACCCCGATACGGACTCAATATGTTCGGCATTGTCCCTTGCATATCTGAGAAATCAGTCTGAGAAGACGAACCGCTACGAGGCAAGACGCGCGGGACAGCTCAACGAAGAGACTGAGTTCGTACTGAAATATTTCGGCGTTGAGGCACCGAAATATATGCCTAACGTCGGACAGCAGGTAAGGGACCTCGTCATTGATGAGACGGAGGGCGCTCCGGACGATATTACGATTCGTATTGCGTGGGAGTACATGCAGGAGAGCGGTGTTTCTTCACTGCCAATCATGAACTCCGACAATGAGCTTGAAGGCATGCTCGCAGTCAGCGACATTATGAATTTCTTCATGGACGCTTACACAAAGACTCTGATGTCTGAGGCAAAGAGCAAGTATTTCGATATTGCCGAGACCGTAAACGGACATGTCATTGTCGGCGACGAGCAGAGTTTATTTACGGAAGGCCGTGTTATCGTAGGCGCTGCCACACCTGAGAATTTCTCGAAGTATATGGAGCCTAAGGATCTTGTTATCCTGAGCAACCGCGAGGACACGCAGCTCTGCGCAATTGAGAACGGGGCAAGCTGCATCGTTTTGTGTCTCTGCGACAGTGTTTCGGATGAGGTCAAAAAAGCTGCTGAGGAGAAGGGCTGCGTGGTCATCGTCACAAGATTTGACACCTACACTGTCACCCGCCTCATTAATCAGGCGGTTCCGGCCAAGTTCCTCATGCGCAAGGAAGGACTCGTCACATTCCACATTGATGATTTCCTGGATGATATCAGAGAGACCATGGGCAAGCTCCGCCACCGCTCTTATCCGGTCCTCAACCGTAAAGGCCAGTACCTCGGAATGATCGGTTCAGCAAATCTTCTCGATGCGAAGAAGAAGCAGATTATCCTCGTTGACCATACGGAGAAGTCCCAGGCTGTGGATAACCTTGAGGAGGCTGAGATCCTTGAGATCGTCGATCACCACAGAATCGGTACGGTCGAGACGATCAATCCGATTTATTTCCGCGGAGAGCCGGTTGGCTGCACATGCACGATCCTCTATTCAATGTTCCATGAACTCGGCATTGAGATTCCGCCGCACATCGCAGGTCTCATGATGTCCGCTATCGTATCCGACACTCTGCTCTTCAGATCTCCGACATGCACACCGAGAGATCAGGTCGCAGGTCTTGCTCTGGCTAAGATCGCCGGCGTGAATATCAATGACTACGCGAAGGCAATGTTCCGCGCGGGCAGCGCTCTCGGAAACAAGACTCCGGACGAGATCCTTCATCAGGATTTCAAGAAGTTTGTCTTCGGCGAAACTACATTTGGCGTCGGTCAGATCAGCTCCATGGATACAGACGAGCTTCTGGAGATTGCCGACAAGCTCCGCCCGCAGCTCGAGATCGAGGCTCAGAAGAGCGGCATGAGCATGGTATTCTTTATGCTGACCAATATCCTGGACGAGGATACGCGCCTTCTGTGCTATGGCAAGGAAGCTCCGGAACTTGTCATGGAAGGCTTCGGCGCGCAGGTTGACGCAAGTGATATCGCGTATCTGCCCAAGGTCGTATCCCGCAAGAAGCAGCTGATCCCGTCCTTTATGGGAGCTCTTCAGAACGGCTAATGATCCGTTCAGGAAGGCTGCAGCGAAGGTCGTAAAACCGGCCGCAAACATCATCTTCATCGAAAAACGCAGGTCCTACCTTGCGAGCTTGAAACATGCAAAGCATGTTTCGATCTCTCAGTCGGACCTGCAATGTTTTTCTCACGAAGATGAATGCTTTGCTGCCGGATACGAATTCTCATAAGCAGCCTTCCTGAACCGTCTCTTGCCTCTCCTACTATAGAATTTAAAGGCGTGCTCGTTTATAATATATGTACGAACGCATTTTACGGAGGACACTATGGGAAAAGCAAAATGGAAAGGCGGCAACATGTTATACCCGCTGCCGGCGGTCCTCGTCGCAACGAGGAACGCAGAGGGGAAGGACAACATCTGCACGGTGGCCTGGACCGGCACTGTGTGCACGAACCCGCCGATGCTGAGCATATCGCTCAGACCTTCCAGATTATCCTACGAATATATTATGGAGACCGGTGTCTTCACGGTGAACCTGACAACGGAAGTCCTCGCGCGCGCAGCCGACTACTGCGGTGTCATAAGCGGGAGAGATGAAGACAAGTTCGAGACCGCCCGCCTTTCACGGGAGGAGGCGGATGAGATCAATTGCCCGATGGTCGCGGAGTCTCCTGTCAACATCGAGTGCAAGGTCAGGGAGACGATGGCTCTCGGATCCCACACGATGTTCCTGGCGGATGTCCTGGCTGTCCATGCGGATGAAGCCTTCATGGATGAGAAGAACAGGTTTGATTTCTCTAAGGCGGACCCGATCGTCTACAGCCACGGGGAGTACAGGGGTATCGGCAGATATCTCGGAAATTTCGGCTACAGCGTGAGAAAGAAAAAGGGCAGATCTGCCAAAAGAGGCGGAGTGGTAAAGCATTCCGACGGAAGGAAGAAATAGAGTATGAATTATGTGCTGATCGGAATGCCCGGGTCGGGCAAGAGTACTATGGGGGTCCTGCTCGCAAAATATATCGGCTTCGGCTTTGTGGACTGTGATCTCATGATCCAGAGCCGGGAGAAAAAGCTTCTGTCCGAGATCATTGAATTCGAGGGTGTGGAGAGGTTCATCGAGATAGAAAATGATGTCCTAAGCTGTCTCTGCGTGGACCGCTGTATCATTGCCACCGGGGGAAGCGCAGTGTACGGCGAGGAGGCTATGGCTCATCTTAAGGAGAACGGGACTGTGATCTACCTTAAGATTTCCTACGACGAGATGGTGAAAAGAGTGTTTTCCGACTACCGGACACGCGGTGTAGCCCTGCGCGCGGGGCAGACTCCAAGCGAGATGTACGCTGACAGATGCGTCCTGTATGAAAAATATGCCGATATCGTAATTGATGAATCAAATCTGACGCTTGAGGAGACTTTGCAGAAAACTCTCTCGAGAATCAAACAATAAACAGACGGAGAATTATAAAATTTTTATAAGGTCGGCCCAGAAATCCACTCAAATGTTTACAAAAGTTTGATTTTACGTTAAGATTTATTTGCAGGGTTCTTTGGGGAAGGAATCGTGCAAATAAAAAGGGGCAGGTTAATATAATATGGGAATGGAATGTTATGTGATCAAAGGCGGAAACCCTCTGGCTGGTGAGGTTGAGATCGCAGGAGCGAAAAACGCTGCGCTTCCGATTATATCCGCTGCGATCATGTCTGATGAAAGTGTAACGCTGGAAAATCTTCCGGACGTTAATGATATAAATGTACTTCTCGACGCAGTTGCCGGTATCGGCGCACATGTAGAAAGGATCGACCGTCATACTGTAAAAATCAACGGCTCCACAATTCAGGACTGTTGTGTCGAATATGATCTGATCAAGAAAATCCGCGCATCCTATTATCTTCTCGGTGCGCTTCTCGGAAAATATAATAATGCGGCAGTTCCGCTCCCGGGCGGATGCAATATCGGCAGCAGACCGATCGACCAGCACTTAAAGGGCTTCAAGGCGATCGGTGTGAATGTTTCAATAGAGCACGGAACAATATACGCCAAGTGCGATTATATGCGAGGTGCTCATATTTTCATGGACGTAGTTTCTGTCGGAGCGACGATCAACATCATGATGGCGGCTTCCCGCGCAGTCGGTAAGACGATCATCGAGAATGCGGCCAAGGAGCCCCACGTCGTCGACGTGGCCAACTTCCTGAACAGTATGGGCGCTGACATCAAGGGAGCCGGAACGGATGTGATCCGCATCAACGGTGTCAAGAGCTTCCACGGCTGCAGCTATGCGATCGTACCCGATATGATCGAAGCAGGCACATTCATGATCGCGGCAGCAGCCACAAAGGGCGATATCGTGGTCAAGAATGTCATTCCGAAGCATATGGAGGCTGTCTCCGCAAAGCTGACCGAGATTGGCTGTGAGGTCGATGAGTTCGACGATTCGATCCGCGTTGTCGCTGCCAGAAGGCTCAGCCGCACACATGTGAAGACGCAGCCGTACCCGGGATTCCCGACAGACATGCAGCCGCAGATGACCACACTTCTGGCCCTCTCGAACGGCACAAGTATTGTCACCGAGAGTATTTTCGAGAACCGCTTCAAGTATGTGGATGAACTTGCCCGCATGGGTGCCTCGATCAAGGTGGAGGGCAATACCGCGATCATCGATGGCATTGAAGGCTTCACCGGCGCAAGGATTTCTTCCCCTGATCTCCGTGCCGGCGCCGCCCTGGTCATCGCCGGTCTTCAGGCGGAGGGTATCACTGTCATAGAGGATATAGTGTATATCCTGAGAGGCTATGAGAACTTCGACGGAAAGTTGAGAAGTCTCGGCGCTGAGATCAAAAAAGTGGAGAGCGAGCGCGAGATAGAGAAATTCACATTTGCAATCTCATAAGCAGCAGGGCAGAGAAGCAGCTTTTGTGAAGCAAAATCGACGTATAGAAGAAAAGTGAGCTGTAATGAAATGGAGCAGTGCCGCCTGTGCGGCAGGCGCTGCGGTATAAACAGAACAATAAGAGCAGGCCGCTGCGGCATGACTGAAAGAGTTTATGCTGCCCGGGCTGCTCTTCATATGTGGGAGGAGCCGTGCATCTCCGGGAAAGAGGGCTCGGGAGCCGTATTTTTTACCGGGTGTCCGCTTGGCTGTGTGTTTTGCCAGAACCGGGAGATCGCTCTTGGGAGACGTTCTGTATCGCCGTGGTGCAGGGCTTCGGCATCCGAAACTTCGGAGGATATCGAATCCTGTGATGAGATCTTAGGCGTCCCGGTGACGGAGGAGCAGCTGGCGGAGACCTTTCTTGATCTGGAGAATCAGCGTGCAAATAATATCAATCTGGTGACCCCCACCCACTTCGTGCCTCAGATCATCCGCGCGGTGAGGATAGCCAGGGAGAGGGGTCTTACTGTCCCGATCCTGTATAATACGGGGTCCTACGAGACGGAAGAGACTGTGAGAAGCCTTGAGGGAACGGTGGATATTTTTCTCCCGGATCTGAAATTTATGGACCCGGATATATCTGCCCGGTACGCAAAGGCGCCGGATTACTTTGAGGTGGCCGCGAAAGCGATTCGCGGGATGGTGGAAATTGCCGGTCCGCCGACATTTGATGAGCGAGGCATGATGCAGCGGGGCGTGATCGTGAGGCACATGGTCCTGCCGGGGTATACGAAGGACTCGAAGCGGATCATACGGCATTTGCACGAGACCTACGGTGAGAAGATTTATGTCAGCATTATGAATCAGTACACGCCGATGCCGGGCATCGGGGATGAGTTCCCGGAGCTTGCGCGCCGTGTCACGAAGCGGGAGTACGGGCGTGTCGTAGATTATGCCCTTGAACTCGGCATGGAGAATGTGTTCATTCAGGAAGGTCCGACCGCGGAGGAGAGCTTTATTCCGAAATTTGACGGGACTGGATTGATTATATGATAAAAGGGGCGTCGCCCGGCGGGAGCGTTCCTGAGAAAGTATATTTTACGATGAGACTGATTTTATCTGCGTGTGGGAAGCTTCGGCAGATGTAGAGAGGAGTATGAGATGAAGGATTATATGGTCCGCGCATCGGCAGCGGGGGGTTTTATAAGAGCGTTTGCGGTGACATCAAAAGGCGTGACGGAGGCGGCGAGAGCAGCCCACAACCTGAGCCCGGTCTGCTCGGCGGCGCTCGGCCGCACAATGGCGGCAGGTCTTATGATGGGATCGATGATGAAGGGCGAGAAGGATGTCCTCACGATCCAGTTCAAGGGTGATGGCCCGATCGGTGGGATCACTGTGACTGCCGGCTCTGACGGGACAGTCAAGGGCTATGTCGGGAATCCCGGCATCGTGCTGCCCCCGAATCAGTTCGGACACTTTGACGTCGGCGGCGCTGTCGGCAGGGGCTATCTGCACATTTTGAGAGATATAGGCTTAAAGGAGCCGTACGCAGGCCAGGTCGATATTCAGACAGGTGAGATCGCCCAGGATATCGCGTATTACTACGCGCTGAGCGAGCAGGTCCCGACGGTCTGCGCGCTGGGCGTTCTTATGAATAAAGATAATACGGTCCGCGAGTCCGGCGGCTATATTATCCAGCTCATGCCGGACTGCCCGGAGGAGACGATCTCAAAGCTTGAGGAGAAGCTGAAGGATATCCCGTCGGTGACAGATCTCTTAAGGAACGGCGAGACACCGGAGTCGATCCTTAAGAGGATCCTTGGAGATATGGACCTTCATATCTTTGAGAACATGCCGGTAGCGTTCAGATGCAACTGCAGCCGTGAGCGGGTCACAGCAGCCCTGATCGCGCTCGGCCGCAAGGAACTTTCAAATATCATCGCGGACGGAAAGCCGGAGACTTTGAACTGTGCTTTCTGTAATACCGATTATGTTTTTACGGTAGATGAGATGAAGGAAATCCTCACAAAGTGCACGCATTGAGACTGATTATCAATTATTTACACAATTTTTATAATTTAGTGCTTGCATGTAGAGGGGCAACGTGTTAGTCTATGTGTCAGCCAATTACATATATTTGCTTACCTTTATTAAGAACGGCGGAGATTAGAGGATCTGTGAAGCCGTGACAACCCCCCTATCGGGAAGGTGCCATCCTCAAGCGAGCAATCGAACAATAAGGGAACGGTGACGTTTATAGGTCCGCTTCCCGCGGACCTTTTTCATGCTATAAACCGGCGTGCAGCAAAAAGAAAGGTCGAGAATAACGGCAGGCTGCATTTGCCAATTTGATTCAGGTAAGCAACACACCGCCGATGGGCGAAACTCTTAGAGAAAGGAATATAATGGGAGAAAGAAGATTTTTTACATCTGAATCAGTAACTGAGGGACATCCGGATAAGATTTGCGACGCAATTTCCGATGCAGTGCTTGACGCCTGCCTTGCGCAGGATCCGATGAGCCGCGTTGCCTGCGAGACAGCAGTGACAACAGGTCTCGTCCTTATCATGGGTGAGATTACAACAAATGCAAATATTGATTTTCAGATGGTAGCGCGCGACGCGATCCGCGAGATCGGCTACACAGACGCTGCTATGGGATTTGACGCAGATACATGCGCAGTCATTGTTGCCATGGATAAGCAGTCCACAGATATTGCCATGGGTGTCGACAAGGCGCTGGAAGCAAGAGAGAATGAGATGTCTGAGGAAGAAATCGACGCGATCGGCGCCGGTGATCAGGGTATGATGTTCGGCTATGCCTCCAACCAGACTCCGGAGCTCATGCCGTACCCGATCGCTCTCGCGCAGAAGCTTGCGCTGCAGCTCTCCACAGTCAGAAAGAACGGCACGCTCACATACCTTCGCCCTGACGGAAAGACGCAGGTCTCCGTCGAGTACGACGAGGAGGGCAAGCCGGCAAGACTCGAGGCCATTGTTGTTTCCACACAGCATGATCCGGATGTGAGCCAGAAGCAGATCCACAGGGATATCAGACAGTACGTTATTGACCCGATCGTTCCGGAAGGCATGATCGACGAGAATACCAAGATCTTCATCAACCCGACAGGACGCTTTGTCATCGGCGGACCGCACGGTGATTCCGGTCTCACAGGCCGCAAGATCATCGTTGATACATACGGCGGATACGCAAGCCACGGCGGCGGCGCTTTCTCCGGCAAGGACCCGACAAAGGTCGACCGCTCCGCTGCATATGCTGCCCGCTATATCGCCAAGAACATCGTGGCGGCAGGCATCGCCGATGAGATCCAGATCGAGCTCTCCTACGCGATCGGCGTAGCGCAGCCGATGTCCATCACGGTCGATACGCGCGGCACAGGCAAGCTGTCCAACGCGAAGATTACAGAGATCATCCGCGATAATTTTGACATCCGCCCGGCCGGCATCATCAGAATGCTCGACCTTCGCCGCCCGATCTACAAGAAGACAGCGGCTTACGGCCACTTCGGACGCACGGATATCGATCTGCCGTGGGAGCGCACAGACAAGGCGGAAGCCCTGGCAAAGTACCTTGCGTAAGCGGTAATTAACAAAAAGTTTAGAACAGACACTTTCCGGTTGTGTTATACTTAAATGAGCACGGTCCGGGAGGTGTCTTTATTTTATGAAGCTGAAAACGCGAATTTTCATGTCGTTTTTTCTGATCGTTCTGATCCCGATTTTCCTTATGATCATGCTGCTGATCGGCGTAGCTATTTTCCGCGGACAGCAGCTTCGCGTGCAGTACGGCATTGATGTGAATAATCTGTCGCCGGAGTTGCACGCTGTCATTGCGGATGTCATTTTCAGCATGATCGTGATACTGGTCATAACGGCCATCATCCTGTCCATTTGGCTGTACAGCGGCATCAGCACGCCGCTCTCTCATTTGACCAAAGCGACCCGCGAGATCCGGGACGGCAACCTGGATTATGTAGTGAAGGCGGAGGGCGCAAAAGAAGTCAAAGAGCTCTGCGAGGGCTTTGAGGAGATGCGGGTAAGACTGAAGACTGCAAATGAAGAAAAGCTCGAAGCAGACCGCCAGAACCGCGAACTCATTTCCAACATTTCGCACGATCTGAAGACACCGATTACTGCGGTAAAGGGCTATGTGGAAGGTATCATGGACGGTGTCGCGGACACTCCCGAAAAGATGGACCGCTACATCCGGACGATTTACAACAAGTCGATCGAGATGGATCATCTGATCAACGAGCTGACGTTCTACACGAAGATCAATACCAACAGGATTCCCTACACGTTCAGCAAGGTCAATGTCCGGGAGTTTTTCCAGGATGCGTCCGAAGAGATCCAGTATGATCTCACCAGCAAGAATATAGCGTTCGATTATAAGAATACTGTCGGCCGGGATGTGCAGGTCATCGCTGATGTCGAGCAGATGCGCAGAGTCATCAACAACATTGTCGGAAACTCGGTCAAATATATGGATAAGCCGGAAAAGAAGATTTCTCTCTCGGTGAGGGATGCCGGTGAGGAGATCGAAGTCCAGATCAGCGATAACGGGAAAGGAATTGCATCCAAGGATCTTGGAAATATATTCAACAGATTTTACAGAGCGGATTCGTCGAGGAACTCGACGCAGGGAGGATCAGGTATCGGCCTGTCCATCGTGAAAAAGATCATGGAGGATCATGGCGGGCGCGTGTGGGCTTCCAGCACTGAGGGAGAGGGGACAACGATGTACTTCTCGCTGCGGAAGCATGTGGCGTGATACGGAGTACTGTTTCGAAGCAATAGGGACGTAATGTTCGATGGCTGTTCTGCCAAACGGGAAATGGAACTCACTATTAATAAACGAGGAGATATATAAATGAGCAAGATTTTAATCATTGAGGATGAAGAGTCCATTGCCAATCTTGAGAAGGACTATCTGGAGATTTCAGGCTTTGAAGTGGATATTGAGACGGATGGAAGGGCAGGACTTGCGGCTGCGCTTACCAAGGAATACGACCTTTATATCCTGGACCTGATGCTGCCGGGCATGGACGGATTTGACATTTGCAGAGAGATCCGCGAGAGAAAGGACACACCGATTCTGCTGGTGTCCGCCAAGAAGGATGACATCGACAAGATCCGCGGTCTCGGTCTGGGTGCGGATGACTACATCACAAAGCCGTTTTCACCGAGTGAGCTGGTCGCGCGCGTGAAGGCTCACCTGTCCAGATATGAGCGGCTGATCAAGACGGATTTCAGAAAGAATGACGTTGTTGAGATCCGCGGGATCAAGATCGACAAGACGGCCCGCCGCGCGTGGGTCAACGGTGAGGAGGTCCAGTTCACATCGAAGGAGTTCGACCTTCTGACATTCTTTGTCGAGAATCCGAACCGCGTGTTCTCGAAGGAGGAGTTGTTCCGTGAGATCTGGAATATGGAATCGATTGGCGATATCGCGACTGTGACAGTCCATATCAAGAAGATCCGCGAGAAGATTGAGTACGATTCTTCAAAGCCCCAGTATATAGAGACGATTTGGGGAGTTGGTTATCGGTTCAAGATATGAGCGATATGAGCGATATGACCCGGATGTGAAAAGCGAAGCGCATGCTTGCATGCAGCGGCGCTTTTTCACAGAACGGGTTAACGGACATGAGCATGGAGGCCGAAGGCCGGGAATGCGAATGGCCGTAGGATTGCGGGAGTGCGAAGCACGGAGCAATCCGTATATCGCGAAGACTGTCGTCGCGCGCACAGAACGGGTTAACGGACATGAGCATGGAGGCCGAAGGCCGGGAATGCGAATGGCCGTATATCGCGAATATTATAGAAAAGTGCAGAAAAGAGTGAGGCTGAGAAAAAAGATATGTTGCAACAGCTATTTTATCAAGGCCGCACTGCTGCAGACTGATTATGGGTCAAGTCCAAATTTGTGTGTAAATAACCTTTAGGTGTTATTTTATTAAGCTGCCAATAATCGCTGCTGCTCCTTGGCAATCTCTATTAGCTTTGTAGTTGATGATCTATTCATTTCATCGAAGT
>JAFWIM010000137.1 GCA_017514845.1 Lachnospiraceae bacterium | reverse complement strand
GGATTTGCAGACATGGTGGAAGTCGGCCTCGGCGGCGACATGACGGCAGCTTACGAAGCAAAAGAGTGGATCGAGGCCAAGAAGGAAGGCAAGAAGATGACGACGTCCTGCTGCCCGGCTTTCATTTCCATGATCCGCCATCAGTTCCCGAAGGTATACGAGAACAACAAGTCCTCGACAGTTTCCCCGATGGTGGCTGTCTCTAGATATTTGAAGCTGACCCATCCGGGCTGCATCACAGTATTTGTCGGACCGTGCATCGCCAAGAAGGGCGAGTGCCTGAACGAGTTCATCGCTGACCGCCCGGACTACGCTGTCACGTTCGGTGAGATATCCGACCTGCTTGAGTCCAAGGGCGTTGCTTTCGAGCCGGTAGAGGAAGATTATCAGGAGTCCTCCACCTGGGGCAAGAAGTTCGCGACTTCCGGCGGTGTGGCCAAGGCTGTTATTGAGGTCATGGAGGAGATGGGCGAAGATACCTCCGATATCAAGCTGCTCTCCTGCGCCGGCGGCGCCGAGTGCAAGAAGGCCCTCACGCTGCTCAATGTGGGCCGTCTGCAGGAAGACTTCGTTGAAGGCATGATGTGCCCGGGCGGATGCCTCGGTGGTCCGTCGAAGCTTATGGCTGAGAGGGAGATCACGAAGGCGAGAGCCGGTCTGCTGGCAAAGGCCGACAGGCGCAAGATTCTGGAGAATCTTGAGAATTATCCGATGGATAAGTTCTCCATGTATCGTGACGGACATATGGAATAACGAGTCGGGGACGGTTCTTTTCGCGTGAGGCAGTTTAAACAGGCTGCTGCGAAGTCCTGAATCCGTCGCAAACATCATCTTCATCGAAAAACGCAGGTCCTTTCTGTGAGCTTAAAAAGGCAAAAGCCTTTTTGATCTCACGGGGAAGGACCTGCAATGTTTTTCTCACGAAGATGGATGCTTTGCGCCGGAAGCGAATTGTCAAAACAGCCTGTTTGAACTGCTATTTCATGCGAAAGGAACCGTCCCAATTTCGCCATCACATGAAAGGAACCGTCCCAATTTCGCCATCACACGAAAAGAACAGTCCCCGATTCACCATCACGCGAAAAGAGCCATCCATAATATGTCAAATCCAGGAATCCGGATCGCCGCCCGTGATGGCAAGACTGAGGAGCGCGTCCATCTGTTCGACCTCCTCTGCGCCCTCAATGACCTCCATAAGGACGGCGTCCTCGCGAGCTTCAGGCATCTCATCGTCAGGTCCGATCTCCATGTCCGGTTCCTCGCCGCAGTAGGGGCAGGCGATGCGCGGACCGATGAGTTCGCTCAGGAATCTCCAGTTGCAGCACTTGCATTCATAAAATCCGGCACGCTTTGTGCCATCCGGTACAAAATACATAAAGGCCTCCTTTATCTGCCGCCGACGGCGGCTTTATCGAGCAAATAAAATTATACTACAAAAGCTCCGCAAACCGACAATAAATATTGTCCGGAGGGCAGATTCACATTTGCAGAATTTCCGTGTACAATATAACGGTAGACAAAGTTCTGACAAACGGACAAGGGGAAACATATGACGAAAAAATATTTCTTTTTTGATATCGACGGAACTCTGACGGACCTTGAGACAAGGAAAATCATCCTGTCAGCCCAGGAGGCAGTGATCAAGCTGCAGGAGGCCGGCCACTTTGTGAGCATTTGCACCGGGCGCGCTCTCTATAAGGCCGAGGCCTTCCGCGCTTCGCACGGTTTTGCAAATATGGTCTGCAACGGCGGTCACGGCATCGTCATCGACGGCAAAGTTATTGAAAATGAGCCGATCGACTACGAGAAGGCTCTCGCAGTCTACCGGCAGGCCATAGATCTCGGATACGGCGTGCTCGTTGCCGATGATGACTCGATCCGGGTCAAGGCTAACAGCTTCAAGTTCTATGATCAGGTCGGGCCCCGCCAGGAGCCGACGACATACATCATCGACGAGAATTATGATCCGGCAGACGGGGATGCCATTTACAAAATGTATATCTCGATCCCCAAGGAGGAAGAGGAGAAGCTGACCCTCAGGAATACGCTGGGGTATCTCAGATTCAAGCCGGAATACCTGATGTTCCAGCACGATGACAAGAAGAGGGGGATTCTTCGCATGCTTGAGCTGGTCGGCGGAGATCCGAATGAGGTAGTTGTCTTCGGCGATGATACCAATGACCTCGACATGTTCGATCCGCAGTTCTACTGTGTCGCGATGGGCAACTGGAGAGATCCGGAGCTCGTTAGAAGGGCAGACTATGTCGCCGCCAGAAACGTGGACGACGGAATATTTAAGGCCTGTGTGGAGCACGGATGGTTCTGAGGGGAGCGGCGTACGAGCAGCACGGACGGTGCTGTAGGAGGAGCTTCCGAACAGCACGGATGATTCGGGGCGTGGTCTTGTTTACAGAGAACTTACGTGCATTTTATTCCCTGCAGGTGTATTCTTGCGTAAGAAGTATAAACTCTGACGCAGAATTCTCGCGACATAAGTCTATGATGAATGCGAAAATAGAAACACTTGTGAATACAGGCATTCCCATCGCATGAAGAAGCGGCAGCATGCCCGATTTATAACAAATCTTTTCAGTGGAGATTCAATCTCACACTGAGATGAACAGGAGTTAAGTATTATGTTAGCAGCAGTATTATGGTTCGCAGTCGGTCTTGTCCTTCTCATCAAGGGTGGAGACTGGTTCGTCGACGGGGCGACAGGAATCGCCAGAAGATTTCATTTGCCGGAGCTCCTTATCGGAGCGACGGTCGTATCAATAGGGACGACTCTCCCGGAGGTCATGGTCTCCACGACATCCGCGCTGAAGGGAATCGGATCGATTTCGTATGGAAATGCGATCGGATCGGTCATTTGCAACACGGCGCTCATATCAGCCATTACGATCACGGCCAAGCCGGGTCCGGTCGATCCCAAGTCACTGAAGACACCGGTCGCGTTCTTCTTCATAGCAGCGCTCATCTATATCATCGATGCATATACTATCGGCAATTTCACGCGCCCGATCGGTATTCTTCTGCTCGGCATATTCATCGTCTATATGCTGACAACGGTCAGGCAAATGATGAAAACGCCGTCCGCGCCGGAGGCCCATGAGGAGGAAGAGGAGGAGACTCCGCTCGGCAAAGCGCTCATCATGCTGGTCGTCGGAGCTGCCCTCATCGCAGTGGGCGCGGATCTTCTTGTCGACAACGGAACACTCATTGCCACAGCGCTCGGTGTGCCGGAAACTGTTATCGCGCTGACATTCGTAGCCCTTGGCACGTCCCTGCCGGAACTTGTCACCGCCATCACCTCCCTGATGAAGGGTCACGGCGCGCTGTCCCTCGGCAACGTCATCGGTGCAAACCTGTTCAATCTGGTCCTGGTCTGCGGCATGTCGATCACACTGGCTCCGTTCAAGCTTCCGGAAGGCGCAGTCTTCCTCGGAAAGAATTCCTCGCTCACACTTGAGCTGCCGGTCATGATGCTGGTCATGCTGCTGCTCACGGTGCCGGCACTAAAAAAAGGCTGGCTCTTTAGATGGCAGGGCATTCTGCTCCTTGGCATCTACGCTGCTTTCTGTATCATTCAGTTCACGCTGTAAAAAAGCATATGCCGCTGACGGAACAT
>JAFWIM010000136.1 GCA_017514845.1 Lachnospiraceae bacterium | reverse complement strand
ATTCAAGCTGTTCTTTACCAACAAATATCTTCTGATCGCATTGGTAATGACTGTACTTGTCAACTTTGTTACTCAGGTAAATTCTTCCTCGCAGACATATTTCTACACGTATACGATGGGAGATCCGCTGCTTACAACATCTCTGAACCTGGTTTCTATCGTTCCCATTCTGGTAAGCATTGTTGTGGTGGTCGGTCCCTGCATGGCTAAGTTCGGCAAGAAAAAGACCATGTATATCGGAATCTTCGGACAGCTGATCGGTTTTGCGCTTCGCGGCATTGCCGGTATGATCCAGAGTGTACCGCTTCTTATTGCAGGAACAGTCATAGCAGGTATTGTGACCGGATGCCTTGCCGTCCCGGTCAGCACACTCTTTGCCGACGGTATCGATTACGGCGAGTATAAGACTAATAAACGTATCGAAGGTATGGGCTCTGCCATCACTTCCTTTTCACAGAAGATCAGCTCCGGTATCGCCATGGCGTGTGTCGGCTGGGTGCTGGCTATCACAGGATATGTGGCAAATGCAACTCAGAGCGCAGCAACCAATAACGGTATCATTACTCTTTACGCCTGGGCACCGGCGGTAACACTGATCGTGATCTATCTGATCCTTAGATTTGTCTACCATTATGATCAGATCTCCGATGAAGTAATCCGCACACTGGAAGCCAGAAGAAACGGTCAAGCATAATTACATAAGGTCTCGCTTGCGAGATGAAGGAGCAGGTGATTTGGGTCAATGCAGGTTGTAAACCCGAATCCCTGCACCAATCTTAACATAAAAGGAGAAACATAATGAGTATACTGGGAAATTGGATCACTGACGGGTCCGGACAGCCGTTTTACGCAAGAACAACCATTGAACTGCCAAAACCTGTTCGGGCAGCGACCGCTAAGGTCTGCGGCCTTGGCCAGTTCGTATTCTCTGTCAACGGCAGCAAAGTGGGAGATCATGAATTGGACCCCGGCTGGACCGACTACCGTAAAGCAATTCAGTACGTCACATTTGACCTGACAGATGTACTGCGCGTTGGAAAAAACGCTCTGGGAGCCGAGATCGGGAACGGCTGGTTCCTGATGGATGACGCGGAAGGATACAGCTTTCATTTTCCGCCTTTTATGCCTCCGAATCCCAACCCATATGTTCCGTTCGGTGAATCTCTGATATTTGCTATGAACCTGACCGTCACATACGAGGATGGTTCCGTGGAATCTTTTACTGCGGATGACAGCTGGAAGACCGCTCCTCACGAAGTGCGCCGCAGCAATGTCTATGGCTCGGAGATAGTTGATGCTGCCCTGTGCCAAAAAGATTTCTCGTGTCCGGAATTCGATGACGCTGAGTGGCATGAGGCAAAGATCCTCACCGAAGCCGAAGCTCCTCAGGGGATACTGATGGAGCAGTTCCAGCCGCCCATCAAGGTCATTTACACCTATGAGGCAAAGTATCTTCATGAGGCAAATGGCAGGAGTATCTATGACTTTGGACAGAACATGGCCGGCATACTGGAAATTCGGGTGAAAGGAAAGAAAGGGGACAGCCTCCGCATCTATCCTGCAGAGAAACTGAATGAGAACGGCGATGCGGATCAGATGGCAAAAGGCTGGATGAATATTGACACTGTTATCACCTACAAGATCGGGTCTGATGAATGCTGGGAAACGTGGCGTGAGAAATTCACCTATTTTGCTGGTAAAATCCTGGCGATTGAGAAAAGCAGTCCTGATATTCAGATAGGTACGATTTACGGTCATGCCATCACCAGCGCATGGAAGCAGGATGGTATCTTTGAGTGTGACGACGAGCGCTATAACAAGATTTATCACATCATCGAGAAAGCTGTGGAAGCCAACATGGTAAGCGTACACACAGACTGCCCCACGATCGAGCGTTTTGCATGGCAGGAGCCCAACCACCTTATGGCTCCGTCCATCTTCTATATGAAGGACGGAAAGCAGCTGTGGAATAAATTCCTCATGGACATGCGGCTTGGCCAGCATACGGCATCAGACACTTTCAAAGACTATGAGGGAAATACGATTTTCCCGGGAGACGGACTTGTGCCGAGCCAGTGCCCCTGCTATATCCCGAATGTGATCCCTGTTCCCGGCATGGGCAGCTTTTATGACATTATTCCCTGGGGAAGTTCAATCATTTTAGGCACACGCTGGCATTATCTGTTTTACGGAGACATTAAGGTCGTCGAAGAGAACTACGATGCCGGCAGGCGGTATCTTGCTCACCTGAAGAGCCGCATGACGGACGAAGGCTTTATCTGCCACGGCCTCGGAGACTGGGGGAACCCGGACAATGAACTGGCAAGAGAGAATATCGAGACGGCTTTTCTCTATGCGGACGCAAAAACTATGGCAGAGTTTGCTGAGCTGCTTGGGAGACATGAGGATGCGGAAGAACTTTCCACATTTGCCGAAGCTGTCAAAGAGAATTATAATAAGAGACTTTTGGTGCAGGATGCAAATGGACGCTGGGTCTACAAAAATTACGAGCACAAGGATGCGATCGTGATCACACAGGCCTGTGAAGCACTGCCTCTGTACTGGGGAATGGTGCCTTCTGAAAAGAAACAGGATGTTGAAGAAGCGTTCCGGAGAGCATTGACAGAGAAGAACTGCTTCGCCTCCGGTGAGGTAGGCCTGCCCTATATTATCCAGACGGCGAGGAAGCTCGGTATGAATGATCTGATCGCGGATTTCATTACGCGGCCGGAACATCCATCCTATTATGCCTTTGTCCTTGACGGGCTCACAACGCTGGGCGAGTACTGGGAGCCGAATCCCAGAAGTCACTGCCACGACATGATGGGACATATTATGGAGTGGTATTATAACGGGCTTGCAGGGATCTGCCCGCTCATGCCCGGCTTCAGAAAGGTGCTGGTGAAACCATGGATGCCTTCCTCCATGAATCATCTTAAATGCGTTTATCACTCTGTGTCCGGAGATATCTGTGTGGAAATGGACAGAAGAGGAGAGGGAATCGACCTCCGTGTTGCAGCGGCAGACGGGATCGAGGTCCATATCGACCGTTCTTTCCTGTAATGACTATGCTAAACTGCTTAATCCGCAAACAATCGCCGCACAAATGCCACCGCCATATCCTGCCTCGGCGTATTGGCTATGATGCCGATGTAGACCGGGCGGTCATCCGGCATACCGGGCAGTGTGGCCAGGCCCGACAGATCAAGGTAAGCCTTTTCCGACCTTGTGACCGCCTCATAGGGAACGGATTCGTCGAGCATGACTTCGATCTGATTGTCTTCCAGAATGACGGTCCCTGTCTCCAGACGGTCCAGAATCTGCGGATCATCCGCGAAGACACTTTCAAGTGGCATGAGGAAGCCCTGGGCTGCGAAAGCATCCATTGCCTCGCGGTCTGCCAGTACTATATCCAGCTTTTCCGCCTCAATGGAGGCGAGAATCTTGAGGCGTGAGGCGTATACATACTGATGGTATTCGCTGTCCGGATCGGAGGTCAGGTACAGGTCTTTTGCGAGGTCTACGATTGCATTCCAGCTTTTCATGTTGTCCTTAGCATCCTCATCCGAAACTGCGTAATCCGATTCCGGAAAGGAGTTAATGAAATCTTCTGTCTCTTGCTGCACAGGAGTGTTTACGGCAGCGACATAAAGGAGAATATCCCTGTCTGTCGCGTGCCTGAAGATAATATAACAGATAATGTAGATTAAGAGTGCCGCTGTAAAAAGCGGCACTTTGTAATAATCCCATATATATTGTATCTTCGAGGATAAGCTGAGATCTGATTTCTTCATGAGTAATTGAGACTCCTTTTCATTCCTGCCCGACGTCGCCATGCGATACAGCCGCCGTATCCGTGCTGTCAGGCGATGCGGCATCAAAAGGTACCGTGTCTATGCTGTCAGAGAGAGCGGTCTCTGAAGGAACCTGATTCTGTGCGTTCGATATCTCCTCGAGCTGCAGAAGGACTCCGTTCATGATCCATGCGGAAAAGAGCGCGCACAGACCTTCCCCCAGAAACATAACTGGTGTATAGACGTAGATAATGACATAGAAAACCGTGAAATGAAAAAGCGCAATCAGAACAGTGCAGAAAAGGAAGTGCATGCCTGTCATCAGGGAATTTCGTATCATTGCAAATGTCGTGTTGTTGAATCTGGCGGTCAGAGGAAAAACGTAGAGGAGCACGATCACGCAGGCGGCAGCAAGGACGAACCACACGGCGGTAAGGATAGTCCAGAACGCGTTCAGATTGCGCAGATGCAGCAGGATATAGCCATCGAAGCCGAGAAAAATCAGGGCAGCTAAGAGGACAAGCCAGATCTTCGTCGCCTGCTTGAAGTTCTGCCTGAAAGCAGTAAAGAAAGCGGAAACAATCCCGCTTTCTTCGTTGCGAACAAGTTTTTGCATAACTGCATAGAGAGCCGTTGTGGAGGCGCCGATCGTGAAGAGCGGAAGACTGCATAAGAACCATAACAGATTCAGGATGATCGTATAACCTATTTTCGTCAGAAAGCGCATGGCGGGGCTTTCAGGGTTCAGCAGACTTCTCATATTTATTGTCTCCTTTTCTATACTTCAAGTCAT
>JAFWIM010000135.1 GCA_017514845.1 Lachnospiraceae bacterium | reverse complement strand
CTGATCGGTATTGTACCGTGTATAATCGCGACCAATGTAGTAAGCAGAAGTTATAAAAATCGCGCTGTTTCTTTACGCGAATCGAGCGTAAAGAACCAGTGCGACATTTTGCGCGCTCATTTAGACTCAGAGGATTATCTGAACAACTTGGATTCCAAGGTAGTTAACAGTGAGCTTGCGCTTCTTTCAAATGTCTATAACGGACGCATAGCCATTATGGACGAAGATTTCAAGGTCGTCACCGACACCTACGACGTCGATACAGGAAAGACGTCCGTGTCCAAGGAAGTCATCAGCTGCTTCGAGAGCGGCAAGGGCACTTCGCAGTACGATGACCGCAACGACTATATCATCATGACATTCCCGATCGAGGTCAACGGCCGGGTCAAGGGTGTCATGCTTGTTTCTGTCTCCACCAATGAAATAGCGCAGAACGCGCGTCTCCTCGAGAACCGCGGTCTGACGGTAACGGTGGTAGCCTCACTTGTCATGCTCATTCTCGGCTACATCCTGGCAGGCATACTCGTCCGGCCGTTCATGAGGGTCACGCATGCCATCGAAGATGTCACTGACGGTTATCAGGACGAGGCCATATCCGTGCCGGATTATACCGAAACTATACAGATCACCACGGCATTCAACCAGATGCTGTCCCGGGTCAGGGTCATGGACAGCTCCCGTCAGGACTTTGTCTCCAACGTCTCCCATGAGCTGAAGACCCCGCTCACATCCATGAAGGTCCTTGCGGATTCATTGAACGGACAGGATAATGTGCCGGTCGAGCTGTATAAAGAGTTCATGCAGGATATTACCCAGGAAATTGACAGAATGAATCTGATGATCCAGGATCTTCTGACTATGGTCCGCCTCGACAAGAAGGCCGCCGTGCTCAATATCGAAAAGGCTGATATAGCATGGATCATTGAGGCCATCATAAAAAGGCTGCGGCCTATCGCGGATAAGCGGAACATTACCATCTCCTTTGAGCAGGTCGTTCCGGTCGTCGCCGAGGTCGATGCCAGCAAGCTCGAGCTCGCTCTCAGCAATCTTATAGAGAACGCGGTCAAATACAATGTTGACAACGGATGGGTGCGGGTCAATCTCGATGCGGACCGCAAGTATTTCTATGTGGTGATCTCCGACTCCGGTGTGGGAATTCCCGAGGAGGAGCAGGAGCATATTTATGAGAGGTTTTACAGGGGAGACAAGTCACATTCCACGACGATCGAGGGCACGGGACTTGGCCTTGCGATCACAAAGAGTGTTATTGTACTCCTTCGAGGAGTGATCAAGGTGACCAGCAGGCAGGGCGAGGGATCGACGTTCCAGGTGCGCATACCGCTCGTAAGACAGACATAAAATCTGAAGGAAGAATATGAGATCTTTAAAAGCATTTGCTGAAAAGTTCATATCGCTGGCATTGATTTTGTGCATGCTCCTCTCACTGGGCGCCTGCGGCAGCAGCCAGGAATCGGGCAAGAGCACGTACGCCTATTTCCTTGACGAGGACGGTGATTCGCTCGAGTTCGAAAAGCTGAACATGCAGGGTCTTTCCGGTGAGGAAGCGATCTCCCTCATGCTCGACGCGGTGCTCGCCGGACCTTCCAACGAGAAATTCACGGCTCTTCTCCCAAAGGAGACAGAAGCACTCGGCTACACGTTCAAGGACGGGCTTGTGACAGTTGACTTTAACGAGAACTATGTCTCCATGTCGAGACCGCGCGAGGTCCTTGCGAGGGCGGGCATTGTTCGGATGCTTATGCAGATCAAGGAAGTGAACGGTGTCGTCTTTACTGTCAAAGGGAATCCGATCACGAACTCCAAAGGCGACGAGATCGGCGTCATGACAGCTGACACATTCATCGAGGATACCGGCCGCCAGATCAACAACTACCAGCACACGTCGATCAATCTCTATTTCGCGACAGAGGATGGCAAAGGGCTCAGGAAAGAATCCCGCTCGATTTATTACAGTGCCAGCATGCCACTTGAGTGGGCTGTTGTAGAGCGGCTGATCGCAGGGCCGAAGAGCCGCGGAAGCTATGCAGTGATCCCGGTCAACACGCACATCATCTCTGTGGCTTCCTCAGACGGGGTGTGTTATGTGAATCTGGATGAGGCATTTGCGTCCAAGGTACTTTCTGTCGATGACCGTGTCATTATCTACGCGATCGTCAATTCCCTGATCGAGGACTGCAACGTAAAGGCGGTCCAGATCTCGATCGCGGGCGAGACCGATATTGATTTCGGCAGCGGCATCCGACTGAATCAGCCGTTTACGGAGGACCGCTCATTCGTCGTTGAGCAGATGGAGGAGAAAGGGTAAGAAAGGCCGGGCATAGGAGGATTTCGTGAGAGGACGACCACTGTCGGTCCTGTGTCTCCTGGTCGTCGGCATTCTGATGATCATGTCTGCATGCGGGCTGCCGCTTACGGCAGAATATCCGCAAACGGACGCAGCCGACGCTTATGCCGAAAAGACCATGTCGGTGACCCTGACCGGTGCTGTCAGGCAGTCGGAGATACAGGAAGACTATTCCTTTATTTTAATCGGGAACGCGATCCTTTACGGCGAAGAGAGAAACTATAAAATCCATAATGTGAAAGTATATTTGACGACCCCGAAGCGGTATGCTGTGGGGTCGTCTTTGTGTCTTCGCGGAAAACTCAGGAGAATCAAGAGCCCCACGAATCCCGGTGAGTTCGACAGAGAGCTATATTATCGAATTATGGGTGTGCGATACACTATGTCGGATCCTCGGATCGCGGTGACGGACGCGAATTTCAATTTTCCGTTGGAAATACTGGCTGAGATCAGGGAAAAGTTCAGGGAGCGGGTGCGGGACACGTACCCGGAAGATGTGAGAGGTATTATTTCCTCAATGCTGATCGGTGACAAATCAATGCTCGATGAGAGGACCAAAGCCATGTTCCGGATCGGGGGCGTATCCCACATGTTGGTGATCAGCGGCCTCCATGTGACACTTCTAGCCGAGGGCGTCTACCGGATCCTGCGGAGACTTCGCTTTCCTGTGAGAAGCAATGGCAGGTGGCGGCTCACCGGCATCAGGGATACCGCATGTGTGCTGATCAGCATGGGTATGCTCGTATCTTACGCGGGATTAACCGGTCTCTCGGTCTCCACAGCCCGAGCGGTCATCATGTACGGCCTGGTTCTGGGGGCGAGGCTTACGCGCAGGACATATGATCTTCCGACTGCTATGTCCGTTGCAGTGCTTCTGCTGCTCATCGAGAATCCCATGTATCTGCTGTATTCCGGATTCCAGCTGAGCTTTCTTGCTGTGCTCGGAATTCACCTCGTGCAAGGGAGAGGAAGACTCATGTCGGGAGTTATACTTGCGTTGGTGACCCTGCCCGTTGTTCTGCGCAGTTTCTATGAAATGCCGCTGTTCGGGACGGTCATCAACATGATTGCCATCCCGTGTCTGCCGGCCATTCTCGGCTTTGCCCTTCTCGGTCTTCTGCCCGGCGGTATCTTCGCTTATCCTGCGGTCCTCCTCACAAGAGGTCTGCTTCTGCTTCTCAAAGCGACTGCCTCGATTCCATTTTCATCGATCATTCTTGGACGGCCGGGGCGAGTACAGACCGCCCTGTATGTCGGCGTTCTCGCCCTGTACCTGTATCTTTCGGGCAGAGCCGGGACTCTCGGGAAGAGGTTCGCTGTCAGTCTGCTCATACCGGTGATGATCTGTGTGATCGGCTTTCATGGGCATACCGGCCTTGCAGTCCACTTTCTCGACGTAGGGCAGGGGGACTGTATTGTGATCGAGGGCGATGACGGCACCAATATCGCCGTCGACGGAGGTTCGACGTCAGTATCCGACGTCGGAATCTACAGGATCCTTCCTTTCCTGAAGAGTGAGGGCATCCGGCGCCTTGATTACCTGGTGCTCACCCACATGGATGAGGACCATACGTGCGGCATGCGGCAGATTCTGCAAATGATAGCAGACCGGGAGACAAGTCTCAGAATCGATACGGTCGTGCTGCCGTATCTCGCGGACAGGGACGCGATGTACCTGGAGACGGTGCGCCTTGCAGGGCAGGCCGGAGCAAGGGTGCTTTTTGTGTCGGCCGGAGATTCATTTGCAAAAGGAAATCTTGGCCTTACCGTTCTCGGACCCGATCCGGCTTTGGAGACGCATCCTGTCGATCCGAACGCGCAGTGCGTGGTGCTGGCAGTGAGCTACAAAGAGTTCGACTGCCTTCTGACCGGCGATGTGGTGGGTCGCGGGGAGGACCACCTGACGGATATTCTTCGGAGGGCAGGAAAACAGTTCGATGTGCTTAAAGTGGCTCACCACGGATCAAAGTATTCGACACCGGAAGAGTTTCTTGACATTGTCTGGCCGGAGATCAGTATCGTTTCCTGCGGTGCGGACAACCGCTACGGTCATCCTCATGCGGCTCTTCTGAAAAGACTTCGGGGCTGTGGGACCAGGATCCTCCGGACAGACGAGTGCGGCGAAATTGCCGTGAAGACGGACGGGGAGTCTGTGCGGGTAAGGACCTATGAGGATTGATAGTGTGAGAGATGAAAGACTGAGCGACGACCGAGAACCGGAAGAAAGGATGGAGCGATGACCGTGAACCGGGACATCGGATGAAGCGCTGACTGTAAATCAGGGTAAAAAAAAGCCGCTGCGAGCGCGGCTTTGAGAGGTATAATTCTGCTTTACGCGACCAGCCAGGAATACTTCTTCACTGAATAGATCGGCAGGAACGGTACAATGATCGGTACAGTCTTTACATATTTCTGATATCTCGGGTTGTGCCCGTAATTTTTATCCTGTCTCAGCTCCAGTCTGCGGGCTCCGCTGAACATGACATAGACAATTCCGATGTAGCCGAGGAGAGCGATGACCCACATGAGAAGGGAGCTGTAAATATTGAGGCCGGAGACGAACACGCCGGTCCACAGGAGCAGCTCGCCGAAGTAGTTAGGGCAGCGCACGAAACGATAGAGCCCTGTGTCGACGAACATGTGGGGATCCTTCTTCTTTGCCGCGTTCTTCTGCGCGTCCGCGAGCATTTCGATGACGATGCCCGAGGCCATGAGGATGACTCCTATGACAGAGAAGACATCGGTGCCGGCACCGGCTTCCATCCGGAACAGGACAGGCGCGGTCTCACAGAGATAGAGCAGAGCGCAGGCAAGCCAGATGCAGATTTTTACTCCAATCGGAACATTGGACTTGGATTCTCCCTTCAGGAGTTTTTTGTATGCGGTGCTCTTAAGCTCGCGGTAGAGGAGATACCCGCCGAGCCGGGCACCGTAGATGATGAAGAGCAGGCACATGATGAAGGTGGTGGGGGTGACATTTGCCCTCAGCATGAAGAGCAGCACGATTCCGATCCCCGCGATAGAGAAACCGTAACCCACGGAGAAGAAGTAGACATACATGATAAAGCCGACGGAGGCTATAATAAGAGCGGTCAGAAAAACTATTAAAAGATGCATAGCGAGTCCTTTCGTGATTATTATATGTGGAATATGCACTTATAGAATACCATTTTTTGCCGATCAGGAAAAGTCCGACACGTACAATTTAATCTCTGACGCAGAATTCACGTGACGTAAGTCTATGACGAGTGCGCAAATGAAACTTACCTCTGAGATGGGATACAAAGTAAGTGTCAGAGATCGCGATTTACGAAGCAGCACCATCATATCATTCGGATTACGCCCGGCCGGCATCGCATCGTAATGTGGAAGTCTCAGGTGATTAGATGCAAACAATGCGGTAAATACGAGGAGAATAATAAATAACACCATATACAGAAGTGAATTATTGTATTATACTCATTCATCGTTAGAGGATTATAATGGTAATTGGGAATTGAGTATACCATATAGACGCCAGGGAGGGATTATCTATGTCGAATTATATTCTTAGCTGCTGCTCGACCGCGGATCTTTCGGCAGAGCTCATGGAGGCCAGAGATATACATTATATATGTTTCCATTATGAAGTTGACGGTACAGCGTATCCGGATGATCTCGGACAGTCTATCCCGTTTGCCAGGTTTTATCAAATGATGCGGGACGGAGCTATGACCCGGACCTCACAGGTCGCAGTCGGTGAATATGAAGAATACTTCGAAACCTTTCTCAGGGCAGGAAAGGACATTCTTCACCTGACACTGAGTTCAGGCATTTCCGGAACGCTCAATTCCGCTGTGATCGCGGCAGAGGATCTTCAGGAGAAATATCCTGAGAGAAAGATCTACATTGTCGATTCTCTTGCCGCTTCATCGGGCTATGGTCTTTTTATGGACCGCCTCGCGGATCTCCGGGATTCAGGTCTGAGTATAGATGAAGTCCGTGATTGGGCTGAGGACAATAAGCTCAGGTGTATGCACTGGTTCTTCACCTCCGACCTTACGTTTTTCATCCGGGGCGGGCGCGTATCGAAGGCATCGGGGATGATCGGACAGATGCTCAATATATGCCCTCTGCTGAACGTCGATGCTCAGGGAAAACTGATTCCCAGGGAAAAACACCGCGGAAAGAAGAAGGTCATACATGCAATTGTTCAGAAGATGAAAGAGCAGGCGGAGAACGGTCTTGATTATTCAGGCAAATGTTTCATCTCCCAGTCAGACTGTCTTTCTGACGCCCGTGCGGTAGCGGATGCAGTCGAGATGGCTTTCCCGAAGCTGGACGGAAAGGTCCGGATATTTGATATCGGAACCACGATCGGCAGCCATACCGGTCCCGGCACTGTCGCCCTGTTTTTCTGGGGGCAGGAGCGCAGGAATTAAATTCGGACGGAGATATGCACAGGCTGAGTAATACTCACTATATTTTAGATTAAAACGTTTATTTCGTGTATAATGTGTGCGAGTGACAAACGATGCTGAGACTGATCGGGAGCTCTGGCAGCGTCCCTCGGACTGCCGGAAAACGAGGAGATCCTGATGCTGCTCGATCTCGGCCATGCGGCAGAAGGGGCTGGGCCTCTTGCAAATCATATGAGCCGTAAGCCTCTTTCTGAGACGGTGAGCTATATCTGATCAGTCAAATCAGCGTATCAGCTCATAGTGCTCGAATGCATTCTGCTCAGTGAGCAAATTGTGATGCTGAAGTTCATACAGGCTGTTCACGAGTGGTGCGGTTCGGACAGAATGTTTTTCGATGAAGATGATGTTTTCGCAGTAATTCGGGACTTGGTAACAGCCCTGTATAAACTGCATGATAGTCTAAAATTAGTGCTTGACATTTTACCTGCTATCGCATAGAATAACAAAGTGTGTTCCGCCCATGCCGCTATTCGTGTCTCTAGGCTAAAGGCAGAGCAGCCTATTTAGATAATAAGATTGTTCATTTAGTTTAGATGGAGGGTAATGATTTGGCTAACATCAAATCTGCAAAGAAGAGAGTTCTCGTAAACGCAAAGAAGGCGGCTCGCAACAAGTCAATCAAGTCTGGTGTCAAGACTTCTGTCAAGAAGGTCGAAGCAGCGATCGCAGCCGGCGATAAGGCAGCAGCAGTATCCGCGCTCAACGCATTCAAGGCTGAGATGGGCCGCGCTACATCCAAGGGAGTTTATAAGAAGAATACAAACTCCAGAAAAGTTGGCCGTATGTCCAAGAAAGTTGACGCAATGGCATAACTTAATACGATAAGAATAAAAAAACTGTCGCGTACGCGGCAGTTTTTTTTATTCTTATCGTGCAACACTCGTGACTCAAGTCTGGATACGCGAGTAAAATTCTGGAGCTTCGCAGTGTCAGGCAGGCGGAAGTTTTCTGGCAGAGAACCGGATGAGCAGCAGCTCGACGCTGAGCCTCTCGGCGATATTGCCGGTCTTTACCGCCTCCTCCATCTTCGTGCAGGAAGTGACGTGCTCACGGAGCTCGGCGGGAGTATAGTTCCTGACGGTGTTCATGGACCGCCTCACAACAAAATCCCGGATGCCTGTCTTCTGGGCAATCATGGGGACTGAGTTCCCGAGGGCAGCCAGTTCCTTGATCATCAGAAGCTGGTTGAACTGCCGGGCGATCAGATAGAGTATTCTGAGGGGAGGCTCCTTTAAGGCCAGCAGATCCGCATAGAGATCGAGGGCTTTTTTCTGGTTCCTCGCAGTCACTGCGTCTATCATTTCAAAGATGCGGTTTTCAATCTGTGTCCCGGTGACAGCCTCAATATCGGACCTCGTGACTGAATTTCTGCCGTGGCAGTAGGAGACGACTTTGTCGATCTCGAGCGCTAGATGATTCATATCCGGACCGGTCCTGCTGAGGAGGTACGCCATGTCGGAAGATGTGATCCGAAGTCCCGCGCGGGCAAGGATGCCCGCACCCCATCGCATCAGCTGGTCATCTTTCTGCGTTGTAAATTCGGAGATATAGCCGTATTTCTGTACTGCCTTGTACAGCTTGTTCCTCTTGTCCACTTCAGTCTCGGAGAAGACGATGACGGCGTAATCCGGGATGCGCGACATGTAATCGGGCAGGAGTTCTACCGCGTTCTTGAAAAAGCCGCTGTCCTTGACCCGTATGAGCCGTCTCTCGGCGAAGAAGGGCATTGTCTCGGCGAAATCGATGATCGCCGTCTCCGTGGTCTTGTCCCCCTCAAAGCTGACCCTGTTCATGTTGTCGCTCTCCGGGAGGATCGCGTCGCACAGCTTTCGAGTGTAGGACAGCCGAAGAAAGCTTTCGGGCCCGTATAGCAGGTAGACTCTGCTGAATGTATTGTTTTTTATGGCTTCATTTATACGTTTCATTCAATTTCCAATTTGTTTATTTTTCTGTCAAATGTCAGAAGTCCGTTCACTTCCTCCTCGACATCCGACACCTGTGTATAGACCGCTCCGCTGAGGCCTTCTTCCGCCAGCTTTTTGACAGTGTCCTGCAGATCGCGGAATTTCCCCCTGAACGAAGCCGCGCTCCCACACTGCCCGTACCCATATACTTCGGGCGAGTAGCTGTGACCGGCGACAAGGAGCGTGAGCCCTCCGTACTCTGTGATGCAGAAAGCCCGGCTGTCTTTTTCAACGATCAGTTTTCTGAAATAGTTGTGGACAGAGCGGATATCTCCGCCGCCCTGATCGTACCATCCGGACGCGTGATCGATGAGCCTTGTACTGTCAAGTTTCTTCATGCGGGCCGCGACAGCATTCGCGTCGAACTGGCCCCAGCCCTCGTTGAACGGTGTCCAGAGGACCAGGGATGTAACGCCCCGCAGATGCTCGACTGTATCACGCATCTCCCGGAGCCAGACTTTTCTGCCCAGCTTTGATGAGCGGGAGAAGATGTAGTGATGACGGTCGGAAATATGCTTTGTGATTGCCGGGAAAATCGTCGGCAGATAGAGGGTGAGGGGCGTCTTCGGCCGTGTGCCTCCGTTTACGATGTCCTGCCAGACCAGCATGCCGAGACGGTCGCAGTGATAGTACCAGCGCAGCGGCTCGATCTTGATGTGCTTGCGGAGCATGTTCATGCCGGCGGATTTCATTTGCACAATGTCATAGATGAAGGCCTTGTCGGAAGCTGGCGTCATGAGTCCATCCGGCCAGTATCCCTGATCGAGGATCCCATTCATGAAATACGGCCTGTTGTTGAGGAAAATTCGTGTGATTCCGTTTTCATCGGACTCAAGGGAGACCTTTCGCATGCCGAAGTAGGAGATGACTGTGTCGTGTCCCGCAGTGATCTTCACCGGGTAGAGCCAGGGCTCCTCCGGACTCCATGGCTTTACGTCCGGGAGTTCTATGCTGAGTTCCTCGAACGGTACGGCGGATGTCTTCACCAGAGGACACGCGAAGATACCGGAACCTGATACGCGGTCGGCATCGTACTCTTTTGTGGGTCTTGCGATCAGAATTTCTGCCGGGACTCTGGCTGATGTCTGGATGAGGCATTTTACTCTGTTCATGTCGAGGTCGGGAGTAAACACCGCGCGGGTGATATAGGTCTCCGGGACCCACTCCATCCAGACAGTCTGCCAGATACCGCTCTGGGCAGTATAATACATGCCACCCGGCCTTAGCGACTGCTTGCCGCAGCTTCGCCATGATGTGTCGGAGACGTCGGTCACGCGGACACGAAGTTCATTGACATCCGGGACCAGATAGTCGGTGATGTCGACTTCGAACGGCAGGTAGCCCCCATGATGGCGAACTATGCCGTTTCCGTTCATATAGACCTGGCAGGATTCGTCGACTGCGCCAAAGTGTAGAATGAGCCGCATGCCGGTCTCTTTTTTTACTGTGAAGATCCGATGATACCAGAGGACTTCGTCCGGCATGAGCTGCCTGTCCACGCAGGAAAGCAGAGATTCCGGCGAGTACGGGACGATGATGAAGCCGTCGTAATTGACAGGGCCGGGGTACCGGGACTCGAGTGAGGTCTTTGACCTTATTGCGTATTCCCAGCATCCGTTCAGGTTGATTAAGGAGTTTCGGACGAGCTGCGGGCGCGGGTATTCCGGGAGCACGCTGTCCTCCCTGAATTCCTCACCCCACGTTGTATACAGTCTTATCGGATCCGCCTTCTTTTTGCCGAGCTGAAGCGAACCGATCGCGTTTTTTATATTCATTATGCTGCCCTTCCTTTGTGGCTGCTTACGATACTATCTTATATGTAATTTTACCTGTTTTGCCTTTTGATGGCAACTGTCTAAAAGCAGTTCAGACGGGCTGTAACGGAACTCCGAGTCCGGCGCAAGCATCATCTTCATCGAAAAACGCAGGTCCTTTCCTGCGAGCTTAGCAATGCATATGCATTGCTGATCTCTCGGTCGGACCTGCAATGTTTTTCTCACGAAGATGATGCTTGCGCCGGTAACCGGGTCCCAGGAACAGCCTGTCTGAACTGCCGGAGGTCATAGCCAGGGATCGTGACAGTTCAGACAGGCTGCCTGGAGTTTCGGGATCCGGCTCAAACTGAACTCTTGTATCTCCACATATTTCATGGTTAAATATAAGTTGACTAAATATGCGTAGACGGAGCATCTTGAGAGAACAATAATTAAAGACTTCCCGCTTCAGATTAATAGCGTAGACGCACTCATAAAATATGTACTCGCGGGGCGTCGCCGAGCGGCCGGTACTTTAAGGTTTCGAGCGTAGCGAAGAAAGCTTATTAGTACCGCTGCCAGCGAGGCCGAGCGAGAGCGTCCCAGAGAGTACATTTTTATGAGGCGGCTTCTTCATACTGGAATGCGGGAAGTCTGCGAATAATGGCAATGTGCTGAAAGGGAGAAAAACAATGATCAGACTTATAGCAAGTGATATCGACGGAACACTTATCAGGGATGGATCTCATCACATTAATCAGGAATATATGCAGGTCATATCTGCTTTAAATAAGAAGGGAGTCCGTTTTTGCGCGTGCAGCGGCCGCCAGTACAGCAGCATTCTTCATCTTTTTGCTCCGGTCGCGGATGAGATCTATTTTATCTCCGAGAACGGCACGGTCCTCAGAACAAAGGATAAGGTCCTGCACACCTGGGCAATCTCCGAGGAGTATATAAGACCTCTCATGGAGGATCTGCACAAGATCGACGGCATTGAAGTGGGCTTCTGTACACCGGACGTGACATACACGGAAGGAGGCGAAGATACCGCGCTCTTTAAGCTCCTTCGGGATAATTATAAATATGCTGTGGAGGCGGTGCCGGACCTGCTCGGGCTGCCGCTCGATAATATTTGCAAAATCACGATTTATCACGAGTCCGACGCCGAGGGCGTGTGTGCTCCTATTTACAATTCGGATTGGAATAACAAGCTGCGCATCACCTGCTCCGGCAAGTGCTGGGTCGACATCTGCGCGATTGAGGCCGGAAAAGGCGAAGCTTACGCGCTTCTTCAGGAATATCTTGATATCCCGAAGGAAGAGACAGTGTATTTCGGCGACAATATGAATGATCTCACGGCGTTCGATGAGACCGGCGTGAGCTATACGGTTGCAAATGCCCGCTCCGAAGTCCAGGACTCCGCGGACATCGTCATGGGATCGTTCAGTCATGACGGCGTTCTCACTGCCCTCAAGACGATTCTGATCGCTCTGTAAACCAGCAGAAAGCGGGCAGAGCATCGCCTGCGACAGAAAGACAGGCATATAAAGTTTTACGCATGGTGAGGCAGGACAATGAGAGAGAAATTGGCGAAGACTGAACATTTGAAAAAGAGATTATTTCAGATCGTGGAGGTTGGCTACACCCAGGACCGGGTGAGCCGGCTCTATGACATTGTCAATGTGGCCGCGATCATCATCAACCTCATTGTCAGCATCCTGTACACGTTCGACCCGATGGAAGAGCGGTACGGGGGCGCGATCGTTGCCATCGAGAGCATCACAGTCATGTTCTTTGCGCTCGACTACATCCTGCGCGTGTACACAGCCCGCTATCTCTGCGAGGACGGTCCGGAGTGGAAAGCCATTCTTCAGTATGTCTTCTCATTCACCGGAATCGTTGACCTTCTCTCATTCCTGCCGTATTACCTGCCGTTTTTCTTTCCCGAGGGAGCGATCGCTTTCCGTATGTTCCGGGTCGTCCGCATTTTCAGACTGTTCCGGATCAATGCATACTATGACTCCCTCAATGTCATCACGGAAGTCATTGTGAGCAAGAAGCAGCAGCTGCTCTCCTCGGTCTTTATTGTTGTTATCCTCATGGTCGCGTCGAGTCTGTGCATGTACAGTCTGGAGCACGATGCCCAGCCGGATGTGTTCGAGAATGCGTTCTCCGGAATATGGTGGGCGGCATCCACCCTGATGACTGTCGGTTACGGAGACATATATCCGGTGACGACGGCCGGGCGGCTGCTCGGCATAATCATAACGTTCCTCGGCGCAGGCATGATCGCTATTCCTACAGGTATTATTTCCGCCGGCTTCGTCGAGCAGTACGCAAAAATTCAAAAGACATCCGAGCTCGGCAGGGAGATGGATGTATCGTTCATCAAGGTGCGTCTCGGAAACCGGGACAAGTGGTCGGGTTCCTCCATAAAGGATCTTGGTCTTCCCAGCGGCATGGTGGTGGCGGCGATAAGACGCGATGACATCGTCGTCGTGCCTTCTCCTGACACTGTGCTTGCGTCCGGCGATTCTCTTGTTGTCGCGGCGGAAGGCCACAAAGAAAATGTGGACATCGACCTCAAGAGCATAGTTCTCGCCGGCCAGCACCCGTTCATCGGAAGACGCATCCGCGACCTCGACATTTCCCGTCAGACATACATCGTCATGATAAAGCGCGATGGCAGGATCATCAACCCGCGCGGGGACTCCCTTCTCGAGGAGGGGGACGAGCTGGTCCTGTACACCAGAAAATTTATCCCGGAGGCGACGACGATCTCCGTGTGATTAGATCAGGCGGGCTGTGCCTCGCTGCGTTGCCGGCTCGGAGGGAAGGACCACCGTTTTTCGGTGAAGATGGTGCCTGCGCCCGAACTGGAAGGCGGTGCAGATCAGGCAGGCTGTGTCTCGCTGCGTTGCCGGCTCGGAGGGAAGGACCACCGTTTTTCGGTGAAGATGGTGTCTGCGCCAGAACTGGAAGGCGGTGCAGATCAGGCAGGCTGTAATTGAGCTGCGTTGCCGGCAGCAGAACATCCATCTTCGTGAGAAAAACATTGCTGGTCCGACTGAGAGATCGCAACATGCGAAGCGTGTTGCAAGCTCGGAGGGAAGGACCTGCGTTTTTCGATGAAGATGGTGTCTGCGCCGGCATAAGGACTCGGACACAGCCTGCCGTGACAGCAGCAGGCCTCCAGCCGTGACAGCAGCAGGCCTCCAGCCGTGACAGCAGCAGGCCTCCGGCCCGGACAACAAATGTTCGATTGGCATTGAAAATGACAGCGCAATTTGCTACAATCATCCATACATCACGCGGCGAAGGCCGCACCTAATAAGGAGTCTACATGGATCAGAGTAAAATCCGTAACTTTTGTATAATAGCCCACATTGATCATGGGAAGTCCACGCTTGCGGACCGGATCATTCAGATGACCGGTCTTCTGACCGAGCGCGAAATGCAGGAGCAGGTCCTCGACAACATGGACCTCGAGCGCGAGCGCGGCATAACCATCAAAGCGCAGACTGTCCGCACGGTCTATAAAGCGGATGACGGGGAGGAGTATATTTTCAACCTGATCGATACCCCCGGCCATGTCGACTTCAATTATGAAGTATCACGTTCTCTGGCAGCCTGCGACGGGGCTGTTCTCGTCGTCGACGCCACCCAGGGAGTGGAAGCCCAGACACTGGGCAACGTTTATCTTGCCCTGGACCACGATCTCGAGTGCATTTCTGTCATCAATAAGATCGATCTTCCGAGCGCTCACGCCGATGAAGTCGCGCAGGAAATCGAGGATATCGTGGGCATAGAGGCCATGGATGCCCCGCGCATCTCCGCCAAGACAGGGGAGAATGTGCACGCGGTCCTGGAGGAGATCGTTCAGAAGATCCCGGCTCCGGACGGAGACCCGGACGAGCCTCTGAAAGCTCTCATCTTTGACTCACTGTACGATTCCTATCGCGGTGTCATTGTCTTCTGCCGCCTCATGGACGGGCGAATGAGGAGAGGGACTAAAGTGCGAATGATGGCGACCGGCGCAGAATTCGAAGTCGTCGAGGTGGGCTACTTCTCTCCGGGACGTTTTATCCCGTGCGAGGAACTCAGCGCGGGCGAGGTCGGCTACATGACGGCCAGCATTAAGGAGATCCGCGACACACGTGTCGGTGACACGATCACTGAGGCTATGCGGCCGTGCAAGGAAGCGCTTCCGGGCTACAAGGAGCCCCAGCCTATGGTCTACTGCGGATTCTACCCGGCGGACTCGGCCAAATATCCGGATCTTCGGGATGCCCTGGAGAAGCTGCAGCTCAACGACGCTGCGCTGCAGTACGAGCCGGAGACATCTCAGGCGCTGGGATTCGGATTCCGCTGCGGTTTTCTCGGTCTGCTCCATCTCGATGTTGTGCAGCAGAGACTTGAGAGAGAGTACGATATGGACCTCGTCACGACAGCTCCATCCGTAATCTACAAGGTCTATAAGACGGACGGGACGATGATCGAGCTCACGAACCCGTCAAACCTTCCGGCTCCGTCGGAGATCGAGTACATGGAGGAGCCCTATGTCAGGGCGGAGATCATGGTCACGACCGAGTATATCGGTTCCATCATGACGCTGTGCCAGGAAAGAAGAGGAATCTACGAAGGTACCGAGTATATTGAGCAGACCCGTGCTGTCCTTAAGTACAGGATGCCTCTCAATGAGATCATCTATGATTTCTTTGACGCGCTGAAGAGCCGTTCGCGCGGCTATGCCTCATTTGATTATGAGCCGATCGGTTATGAGAGGTCCGAGCTGGTCAAGCTGGACATTCTCGTGAATCACGAGGCGGTGGATGCCCTGTCCTTTATCGTATACGCGCCGAACGCGTATGAACGCGGCTCAAAGATGTGCGAGAAACTTAAGAAAGAAATTCCGAGGCAGCTCTTTGACATTCCGATCCAGGCTGCCATCGGTTCAAAGATAATTGCGCGCGAGACTGTCCGCCAGCTGCGCAAGGACGTCCTTGCGAAGTGCTACGGCGGCGATATTTCCCGTAAGAGAAAGCTGCTCGAGAAGCAGAAGGAAGGAAAGAAGAAGATGCGGACCATCGGAAGTGTCGATATTCCGAAGGACGCGTTCCTAAATGTCCTGAAGCTTGACGAGGAATAAGTTTGCGGCGCGGAATGCCGGATCGGCAGGAGACAGTATTATATATGAGAGATATGAAATTTATCCGCATCCGCGGTGCCAACGTCAATAATCTCCGGGATCTCAGCGTTGACATCCCCCGCAACGAACTGGTCGTGCTGACCGGGCTTTCGGGGTCGGGCAAGAGCTCGCTGGCATTTGATACGATCTACGCGGAGGGCCAGAGAAGATACATGGAATCGCTGTCATCGTACGCGAGACAGTTCCTCGGTCAGATGGAGAAGCCCGACGTGGAGAGCATTGAGGGGCTCCCCCCCGCAATCTCTATCGATCAGAAATCTACTAACAGGAACCCGCGGTCCACGGTCGGAACAGTCACGGAAATCTACGATTACCTGCGTCTGCTCTATGCCAGGATCGGCATCCCCCACTGCCCGAACTGCGGGCGTGTGATTGAAAAGCAGACGGTGGACCAGATGGTCGACCGTATCATGGAGCTGCCTGAAAAGAGCAGGATCCAGCTGCTCGCCCCGGTCGTTCGCGGCAGAAAAGGCCGCCACGAGAAGGTATTCGAGCAGGCCAAAAAGAGCGGCTATGTCCGTGTCATGGCGGACGGGAACATGTACGACCTCTCGGAGGAGATCACGCTTGACAAGAATATCAAGCATAATATCGAAATAGTCGTCGATCGTCTGGTCGTGAAGCCGGGGATCGAGAAGAGGCTCACGGACTCGATCGAGACCGTTCTCGGGCTCGCGGAAGGCCTCTGCATGGTCGATACAATGGACGGGAATGTGATGACGCTGAGCAGCGCATTTGCATGCCCCGACTGCGGGATCAGCATTGAGGAGATTGAGCCGAGAAGCTTCTCCTTCAATAATCCCTACGGCGCGTGCCCTGTGTGCGCAGGCCTCGGCTACAAGATGGAGTTCGATATCGACCTCATCGTTCCCGACAAGAAGCTGTCAATTAACGACGGCGCGATCACAGCCATGGGCTGGCAGAGTGCAAATGAGAGCGGCTCCTTCACCAATGCAACCCTCAAAGCGTTGGGCGAGGAGTACGGATTCGATCTCGACACACCGTGGAACAAGTATCCGCCCTCCGTCAGGAAAATTCTGGTCTACGGAACAGAAGGACACAAGGTCAAAGTGCATTACACCGGTCAGAGAGGCACAGGTGTGTACGATATAGCATTTGAAGGCCTCATCGAGAACCTGAACCGGAGATACAGGGAGACAGGGTCCGATTGGTCCAAGGGGGAATATGAGAAATTCATGCAGATTTCCCCATGCAACGCCTGCGGCGGTCAGCGGCTGAAACCGTCTGCCTTGGCTGTCACGGTCGGAAATAAGAATATTACCCAGGTGACGGACTATTCGGTCACCAAACTGCTGCACTTCTTTGAAAAACTGAAGCTCAACAAGACACAGCAGGCGATCGGCCGACAGATATTGAAGGAGATCATTGCCCGTGTGTCGTTCCTCAGAGACGTCGGACTCGATTATCTGACCCTGTCCCGTGCGACGGGGACTTTGTCCGGCGGCGAAGCCCAGCGAATCAGACTCGCGACCCAGATCGGATCCGGCCTGGTGGGAGTTGCCTACATTCTGGACGAACCCAGTATCGGTCTCCATCAGCGTGATAATGACAAGCTTCTGAACACGCTGAAAAATCTGAGAGATCTCGGAAACTCCCTGATCGTCGTCGAGCATGACGAGGATACAATGCGCGCGGCTGACTGTATCGTTGATATAGGTCCGGGCGCCGGAGAGCACGGCGGAAAGCTTGTCGCGATCGGTTCGGTGGATGACATTATCGCGTGCCCTGAATCCATCACAGGCAGATATTTGAAAGGCGAGAGTTTCATTCCTGTCCCGACTCAGAGGAGAAAGCCGAAGGCATGGCTTAAAGTGCGCGGCGCGTATGTGAACAATCTGAAAGGACTGGATGTGGACATTCCTCTGGGTGTGTTCACGTGTGTCACCGGTGTCTCCGGTTCCGGAAAAAGCTCGCTGGTCAATGAAGTCCTCTATAAGCGGCTCGCGAGAGATCTGAATCGGGCTCACGAGATCCCGGCCAAACATAAGGAAATCTACGGGATAAAAAATCTCGATAAAGTCATCAATATTGACCAGTCGCCGATCGGCCGCACACCGAGATCCAACCCGGCAACATACACCGGGGTCTTTGACATGATCCGCGACCTTTACGCCGGGACGACGGATGCCAAGGTCCGAGGCTATAAGAAAGGTCGCTTCTCATTCAATGTGAAGGGCGGGCGCTGCGAGGCATGTCAGGGCGACGGCATCGTGAAGATCGAGATGCACTTCCTGCCAGATGTCTATGTTCCGTGTGAAGTGTGCCACGGAAAGCGATACAACCGCGAGACGCTGGAAGTGAAATACAGGGGGAAGAGCATCTACGATGTGCTGAACATGACGGTCGAGGAAGCGCTCGAATTCTTCGAGCATCTGCCGAGAATCAGAAATAAGATACAGACGCTCTATGACGTGGGTCTGTCCTATATCCGTCTCGGCCAGCCGTCCACAGAACTTTCCGGCGGTGAGGCTCAGAGAATCAAGCTTGCGACCGAGCTGTCAAGGCGCTCGACGGGCAGGACGATTTACATTCTCGATGAGCCCACGACCGGTCTCCACTTCGCGGATGTCCACAAGCTCGTCGACATCCTGCAGAGGTTCACGGAGGACGGAAATACAGTCGTTGTGATCGAGCACAATCTCGATGTCATAAAGACCGCCGATTATATTATCGATCTTGGCCCGGAGGGCGGAGATCGGGGCGGTACGGTCGTAGCGAGCGGCACACCTGAGGAAGTTGCGGAGTGTGAGGACTCCTACACCGGAGTATATATTAAGAAGGAACTGAAAAAGGCAGCCGAAAGGAAGAGCCTTAACGAGGCAGCCGAAGGACAAGGCCAGGATATTGCTGTCGAAGGGCAGGGTCCGGGTGAGGCTGAGTAAGGCAGCTTAAGGAGGAGTATATGCCTGTCACAGATATCGGCATTGATATGGGATCATCCAACACGGTGGTCTATTCAAAGGGAAAGGGAATCGTAATTAACGAGCCGACGGTCGTCGCGTACGACAAGGACGCCGACAAGATCCTTGCCTACGGCGAGGAAGCCCGCCAGCTCATTGAGCGCACACCCGGAAATGTGGTCGCTATACGCCCGCTGAAGGCGGGTGTCATCTCGGATTATTCCGTTACCGAGAGACTTCTCAAGCATTTCATTCAGCGCGCGCTCGGGCGCAGAGCTTTCAGAAAACCTTATATAAGCATCTGCGTTCCAAGCGGTGTCACCGAGGTTGAAAAAAGAGCGGTCGAGGAGGCTGCTTTCCAGGCAGGCGCGCGCGACGTGACGATCGTCGCGGAGACCGTGGCAGCGGCCATCGGCGCCGGCATTGACATCACTAAACCTGTCGGCAATCTGGTAGCGGATATCGGGGCGGCCACGACGGACGTCGCAGTCATCTCTCTGGGGGCCCCGGTCATCCTCAGCACCGTGCGGGTCGGCGGGGATACTTTCAGCGAAGCCATAGCGCGCTACGTGAGAAGAAATCACAGCCTTTTCATAGGCGAAGGACTGGCAGAAGAGATCAAAATCAAAATCGGGACCGTCACGAGCCGCCCGAACTCCGAGTCCATGCAGATCACAGGCCGAAACGTCATCACAGGTCTTCCTCGGACGATTTCCATTACATCCGAGGAAGTCCGGCAGGCATGCGGTGAAGCCGCGACAGAGATCGTTGAGACGATTCACGGCGTTCTTGAGAAGACCCCGCCGGAACTCTCCGCCGACATTGTCGAGCGAGGCATCGTTCTCACAGGCGGAGGCGCGAGACTGGAGGGCTTTGAGGAGCTGATCGAAGACCGCACCGGGATCAATGCCATGACCGCGGAGAATCCGGAGTGCGCCGTCGCCGAGGGATGCGGACTGTACACGGAGAAGATTGAGCAGCTGAGCCGCATGGAGAGATAAATGCAGGAAGAATCAGTAAAAGGTATTATTGATCATATTATCTATCGAAACGAAGAGAACGGATATACGGTATTAAGTCTGCACACAGACGGGAAAAAGCTGACATTAGTCGGCTTTTTTCAGGTTATAAACGAAGGTGAGTCGATCGAAGCCTTCGGACATATGACAGCCCATGCCTCCTACGGTGACCAGTTCAAAGTTCTGCGCTACGAGATGCGGGAGCCGGAGGACCGGGAGGCTATTGAGCGCTACCTCGGGTCCGGGGCGATCAAGGGGATCGGCATGGCACTGGCAGCCAGAATCGTGAAAAAGTTCGGCACCGATACACTGCGGGTGATGGAGGCGGAGCCTGAGAGACTGGCGGAGGTCAAGGGCATAAGTCTTCGAAAAGCCCGGGAGATCGCCGCTCAGTTCGACGGTCAGAGAGCCCAGAGATCCGCCATGCTGTTCCTCCAGAAGTACGGCATCTCTCTGTCGCTGGGCGTTCGAATATACAACACCTACGGCGAGGAGATGTATCAGATCCTGAGGGAGAACCCTTACAGGCTGGCGGAAGATATTAACGGCGTCGGCTTTAAGACGGCGGACAGCATAGCAGCAAGGATCGGCATAGCCCAAGACTCGGAGTACAGGATACGGTGCGGCATTCTGTACGTGCTTGGTCTTGCGGCCGGGGAGGGCAGCGTCTACCTGCCGGCATGGCAGTTGATCGCGCGCTGCGCGGATATGCTGGGAGTGCCGGACGGGGATGTGGAGCATCAGCTCACAGCTCTCTCCCTGGAGAGAAAGATCATCATGCGGGACCATGCGGACCGGCAGGAAGACATGATTTCGCCGTCTGCCGCCCGCGGGGACTACGATGAGGACGATTTCTTCGGGGAAGATTTCTTTGCGGAAGAGCCGGCGGTGAATTTCACCGAATCGGATAAAAGAAAGATCGTCTACCTTGCAAGGTATTATTATCTTGAGCTGAACACAGCAAGGATGCTGCACGATCTCAATATATGTATCTCCAATGACGATGAGGGAATCAGATCCCGGATGGATAAGCTGTTCAAAAAGAGTAAGATTGTACTGGAGGAGGAGCAGAAAAGAGCAGTCTTCAGTGCCGCAAAGAACGGTCTTCTCATTGTGACGGGCGGACCCGGAACGGGAAAGACAACAACAATCAATGAGATGCTCCGCTTTTTTGCGTCAGAGAATCTGAATGTGCGCCTTGCGGCACCGACGGGCAGGGCCGCAAAGCGTATGACGGAGACGACCGGCTATGAGGCCTCGACGATCCACAGGCTGCTCGAAGTGTCCTCGGCCCCGGAGGATGAGAGCCGGGAAATCGTCAGGTTCGAGAGGAATGAATCGAATCCGCTCGAGACCGATGTCATCATCATCGATGAGATGTCGATGGTAGATATATTTCTCATGCACTCGCTTCTCTGTGCTGTTCCGCCCGGGACAAGGCTGGTTCTGGTCGGCGACGTGGATCAGCTGCCCTCCGTCGGACCGGGCGCGGTCCTTGCGGATATGCTGAAAGCGGATGTGTTCCCGAGCGTTCGTCTGACAAGGATCTTTCGTCAGGCACAGAACTCGGATATCGTCGTCAATGCGCACAAGATCAACCATGGGGAGCAGATCCCCCTGACGACAAAGAGCCGCGAGTTCCTGTTCCTTTCAAGGTCAGATACCAACCTCATCATCAGCAACATTATAGAGCTTGTCAGGGACAAGCTGCCCGGGTATGTCAATGCCCAGCCTTACGATGTCCAGGTCCTCACTCCGATGAGAAAGGGCCTTCTCGGCGTGGAGAGACTGAACAGAATTCTCCAGGAATACCTGAATCCGCCATCGGAGGAGAAGGCGGAGAAGGCGTTCGGGGACGGGATCTTCCGCGTGGGCGACAAAGTAATGCAGATCAAGAATAATTACCAGATCGGTTGGGAAATACGCGGCAAATACGGTATCGCCGTCAAGGTCGGCGAGGGCATTTTCAACGGTGATATGGGTATTATTCGGGAGATCAATGATTTTGCGCAGACGATCTCCATCGAGTTCGACGAGGGACGATTTGTCGATTATCCTTTCGGCAGCCTCGAGGAGCTGGAACTCGCCTATGCTGTCACAATCCACAAGTCACAGGGAAGCGAGTACCCCGCGGTCGTTCTGCCGCTGCTGCAAGGTCCCAGAATGCTCTTTACCAGGAACCTGCTCTACACTGCCGTGACACGCGCGAAAAAGTGTGTCATGATCCTCGGGAGCGAGGATACTGTGCGAGGAATGATAGGCAATGCGCGGCAGAAGGAGAGGTTCACTTCGCTTGCGGAGCGGATCCTTGAAATATCCGGTGAGGAGAGTGCAAATGAGGCTGAACTTCACTAAAAATATGCTTCTTGATCTGGTCTATCCAAAAAGATGTCCTATCTGCGGCCAGCCGGCTCCGTTCGGCTCCGGAATATGCCCGGAATGCCGCCGGCGGCTGCCGATCATTGAGACGAAGCGCTGCGGAAAGTGCGGTAAACCGGTCGAGGACTTTGAGAAGCTATGCCCGGACTGCGCGAAGGGGGAGCATCTGTATGACAGGGGCCTCGGCATTTATATGTATGACGAGACCATGAGGCGGGCCATATCCGAACTGAAATACAAGGGGAGACGTGAGTACGGAGAGGTGTTCGGAGAGCTTGTCTGCGAGAATGCCAGATCGGAGCTCATGTACTGGAAGCCGGACTGTCTGATCCCGATCCCGCTGCACCCCCAGAGAGCCCGGGAGAGGGGATATAATCAGGCCGAGGTCATCGCTCATGCCATCTCAGAAAAGAGCGGCATACCGACCCGGACGGATATCCTGATACGCACGATGGAGACGGACCGGATGAAGGAGCTGTCCGCCAAAGACCGGACGAACAATATGATCCGCGCGTTCTCGGCAGCGGGAGACTGCAGGGGACTTCGGAGAGTCGTTCTTATAGATGACATCTATACGACCGGCGCTACGATTGACGCCGCGTCCGCGGTCCTTCGAAGTGCGGGAATAGACGAAATATACTTCCTTGCGGTTTGCATTGGTGGCGGTTTCATGGTATCATACTAATAACTCTGTGCATTGCGGGGATTTTTCGTGGTGCTCTAAATTAGTGAGTGTATACTTGAAGGCGCTCCGGCAGACCGCCTGTCCCGGCGTAACGCTGAAAGGCCGGAGCAGAAAAGACCCGCAGAGAAAAGAACGACCGCCTTCGCGCGGAACATGAGGTGTATTATGATAGATCAGGAACGTGTCCGTCTGATGACGAGAATTGCGAGATATGAGAACGGCGAAGGCGCGGAAGATTTCCGGATCCGGAAGTATTACCGCAGTGATTTCATGGCATTGCAGCTCATTAAGACGTGGATCCTCACGACACTGGGCTACGGACTTCTTCTCGGCCTTGTTATCGCTGGCAATGTGGAATTTCTTCTCGATAATATCGATTCCATGAATCTCAGGGTACTGTTCTCCTGGATCCTGATAGGTTATATAGTGCTGATCGGCACGTATTTCGCCGCCGTGTATATTTCGTCAATGATACGGTATAACCGGGCAAGGAGAAATGTGAAGGAATACCTGACCGCTCTGGAGAGAATTTCGCGCATGCAGTGATAGCCGATATCCGACTGAAACTTTGTCAGCCCGCGCTGACCCTGATCCCGCGCTTTCGACCTCTTGGCGGGACGCATACAGACCATCGTCCATATTAAAATAAAGGTAGGGGACTTTTGATGACAACGTTACTTGAATTCAAGGAAAAAATCAGAGAAGTGTATGCCACATACACAGTTTACGTGGACATCGTACTTAAGACGGCACTGACACTCTTATGCCTGTTCTGGATACGCGGCTGCTTTCCGGAAGGAGGCATATTTTCCAACGTCTTTGTTATTATTGTCGTATCGCTGCTCTGCTCGATCCTTCCGCTGAGAATCATTCCCATTACGTGCGGGGGGTTTATCATCGGTCAGGCATTCAGGATGGGCATCGACGCGGGTGTCGTCACAGCGGTGATACTGGTGGTTCTTCTGTGTCTCTTCCTGCGCTTCGTGCCGGATGATTCACTGGCCTTCATATTCATGCCGATCGCCATGTATTTCGGCCTTCCGGCGCTGATCCCGATCAGCTACGGCCTTAGAAAGACACCGGCATCGTTCCTCTCGATCGTCTCCGGCTGTGTTGTATACTATACGCTGGAATCTCTGGTCACAGGAGCGGAAGCCCTGTCAAAGCTCGAGCAGACTGAGTATGTTGAGCGGCTCACTGTCCTTCTCGGAGGCATTGTCTCGGACAGCTCCATAGTCATCAACATTCTGGCCCTCGCCGGAGTGGTCATTATCGTCTATGCGGTGAGACGCCTCGGATTCGACTTCGCATTTGAAGCAGCGATCATAGTCGGAGCGGCCGTCTATGTATTTTTCATCCTGCTCGGCAATGTCGTGGTGCAGACGACATTTGACACTGTATCTACAGTCATAGGCGCGGTAGCCGCTGTGCTCGTCGCGCTGATCCTGAATTTCTTTTTCCTGTCCCTGGACTATCGCAGGACCGAGAAAGTGGAGTTCGAGGACGATGAGTATTATTACTATGTGAAAGCGATCCCCAAAGCCTACGCATATAAGAGAAAGCTTCCGGTCTATCACAATGATCAGACACAGGGCGCGGTCCCGGCGGAGACAGACATTCCGCAGGTTTCTCTTCCGGGTGTAGAGGATATCGATTTCGAGAAAAAACTGGAAGATTCTCTGAGAGATCTTTAAACATTACCCTGCCGGGATCGGAAGGTGTCATCCTTGCGTTTCAGGCACCCTGAGTCAGAGCATGCATTGAGAATTATGAAGAGGAGGAATTGCCTTGTCCGCTTTTATAGAACAGATTACCGGATTCATGTCCGGACTGTATCTTCCGCATGTTCAGTTAAATGACCTGGTGGAAATATTGATAATTGCGGTCCTGCTGTACTTTTTTATGGACTGGGTACAGAGGACGCGCGCGTATACTCTTCTCAAGGGAATGGTATTGGTCATCCTCTTTATCGTGATCGCGTGGATGCTTCAGCTGTCCGCGATTCTTTTCATCACGTCCAGGCTTGCGTCCGTAGCCCTCATGGCGCTGGTCATCATTTTCCAGCCGGAACTCCGCAAAGCGCTTGAATCGCTCGGCAAACGGAATTATTTAATGTCTCTTTTCCCGTTTGACACGCAGCAGAACACTGAGGACCGATACTCGGATTTTTTTATCAACGAAGTTATCAGAGCCGTCAATGAGATGGCTGAAGCCAGGACCGGCGCGCTGATCGTCATTGAGCAGAATATTCTTCTGACAGAGTATATCAACACGGGCATCATGCTCGATTCTATGGTATCAAGCCAGCTGATCACGAATATATTCGAACACAACACGCCGCTTCACGACGGCGCTGTTATTATGCGCGGAGAACGCATCGTCGCGGCAACATGCTATCTGCCGCTTTCCGAGAATGTTACTATCAGCAAGAAATTCGGGACCAGGCACAGGGCAGGTGTCGGTATCAGCGAAGTCAGCGACAGTTTTACGATCATTGTATCCGAGGAGACCGGCCGCATCTCGTACGCCTATATGGGTAAACTGTACACCGGCGTCATGACCAGCAATCTCCGCGAGATGCTTCATATGGTCCAGAAGGACAGAATGAATGAGAGTGATGAGAAGAAGTTCCGCATCTGGAAGAGCAGGAGGCAGGAATGAAAGAGTGGATGGAGAATGCTAAGCTTTTTCAGAATATGACACTTAAAATGGCTTCCCTTGCCGGCGCGATCATAATCTGGCTGATCATCATGAATATCAATGATCCGGTCGTCACGAGAATCATATATGATGTGCCGGTGAATGTTGTCAACACATCCTATATCGAGAGTATGGGACTGTCCTATAAAATCTCCGACGGCTACGACACGATCGCCGTGACTGTCAGAGGGAACAGATCTCTTGTCGAGTCGCTGACTGCGTCGAGATTCAATGTCACGGCGGATCTCACACAGATCATCAGTCTGGAGACAGATCCCGTCATGGTGCCGCTCACGGTCGATTGTCCGAGGATATCGTCTGAAAATCTGACGGCCTCCCCCAGAAATATCAATATAGACATAGAGGAGATGGTCAGCAAGGAGTTCGTCATCAACGCGACCGAGTCGGGAACAACTCCGGCCAACGGATTTGAGGTCGGTGAGATGACTGTCGATCCGGAGACGGTAACTATCCGCGGTCCGGGCACGCTGATCGATAAGATCGAGCGGGTCAACGCGATTGTTGATGTCACCGGAATTCGAACGGACAGGGATATGCAGCCGATCATCAGAATAACCGACAAGAACGGTGAGCAGATAACCGACACCCAGATGTCCTATCTGTCAATGAACGTCACAGAGGAGGAGATGACTGTCCATGTCACGGTCTATGCTGTGAGATCGGGAGTCAGTCTGAGAGTGGAGACAAGCGGTGAGCCCGCTTCGGGCTATACCGTCGGCAATATCGCCGTGACCCCGTCCACCCTGTCTGTTGTCGGAAGCCGCGCTGTCCTTGACGAGCTGGAGCGGAACGGCAACGTGATCACGATCACTGCCGATTCGGGGCTGGTCGATGTGACAGACAAGGTCTCTGATGTGAGTGTCAAGATCGATATCAGGCAGATCATGCCGGAGGGGCTTTCTCTGGCGTCACAGATCAGCACCACAGCGGTCGTGAGTGTGCAGATCCTGCCTGCCAACAGCCGGTCTGTAACTGTTGAGACCAGAGGTATTAACCTCTACGGACTGGCAGACGGCTACAATTGCGTCTTTGAGTCCAGCAGTCTTGAGATCAAGATACAGGGATCGCCCGAAGTCCTTTCCGGACTGTCAGCCTCCGACCTTGAGGCGAGTGTGGATCTCTCCGGGCTCATGATCGGAAGACAGAAAGTCCCGGTCACTGTGAAGCTGCCGGACGGCTGCAGTCTCGTCGAGGATGTCAGCGTGGGTGTCATAATCAGCCGGCTGAGCGATTAAGGCGCGCGACGCGAACCTCTCGCCGGACGGTGCCCTGCGAAAGCAAGAGACTAAAAGTTGTTTCGATCGGCCGGATAACGGCTGATGTGAATTTTGGAAAGGGAGTATACAATGGTCAGCAAAAAGGTAGTAGTGATGAACCCCACCGGTCTGCACCTGAAACCTGCGGCAACCTTCTGCAGGGAGGCATTGAAGTTCCGGAGCACAGTCACATTTACGTTCGGAAATGCGACAGCCAATGCCAAGAGCGTCCTGTCCGTACTGGCAGCCTGCGTAAAATGCGGAGATGAGATCGAGATCATCTGTGTCGGTCCTGACGAGGAGGAAGCGCTTGCCGCCCTCACAGGTGCCGTGCAGGAAGGTCTCGGCGATGATATGGCGGCTGATGAGACGGATGCGGGAGGGACCCAATGAGACGTTTTTTATACAGACTGGCGGCGGTCCTTGCCGCGTGCAGCGCATGCCTTGCGCTGTGTCCGGCGGCGGTCCTCGCTGCCGCGGACCCCGCGGTCGTCACGACGAACGCCACCGCCGGATGGCCGCAGGCGGAGGATATCAACTCAACGACCGGTGTCCTCATTGAGGCATCGACGGGAACGGTCCTCTTTAACAAATCGATGGATCAGCAGATGTATCCCGCATCGATCACAAAAGTCCTGACAACATTTGTGGTCCTGGAGAACGGCAATATGTCCGATCCGGTGACCATGACGCAGACCGGCGTCAACTATGCTGTCGGCGGCAGTGCCAATCAGGGAACAAGGGTCGGTGAAGTGTTTACACTTGAGCAGCTGGTCTACGGGACCATGCTCGCGTCGGCCAACGATATGGCGACTCAGATGGGAGAATATATCGGCGGAACCATCGAGAATTTCGCTGACATGATGAATGCCAGGGCTGCCAAGCTTGGCTGCACCGGCACTCATTTTACAAATGCCTGCGGCATGCCGGACCCGAATCATGTCACGACCGCCCACGATATGGCGCTCATTATGCGGGCAGCAGTCGAGAGGGAGGATTTCAGAAGGATCGTGGGGACGGCATCCTATACGATCCCGGCTACCAATATGAGCGGAGAGAGATCTGTCACGAACCATGATCCTCTTTTGCTCAGCAAAGACTTTCAGTACAGCGGCCTCATAGGCGGTAAGACCGGCTATACCGATGCCGCGCAGAACACTCTGGTGAACGCTGCGAGCAGAGACGGATTTACGCTCATCTGCGTGACCCTGCATGCCGCCGATGCGCCGAAGGCGGCATTCGATCATGTCAATCTCCTGAACTACGGATATGACAACTTTGAGATGTGTGAAGTGATGCCCGCGGAATACTGTGAGGGCGGAAAAAACCGGATTGTCGTACCGAAGGGGACCGGGCTTTCGGACCTCACGGAAAGCGTAGAGGAATATGATGTGGACGGAACCGCCATGCTGCGGAAAACCTATCTGCTGAACGGATACTCTCTCGGTTCGATTTCTCTGACCAAAGAGAACATGGATGCCTATGAAAAGAAGCTCGAGGAAGAGGCCAGGGAGGCCGAGCTGGCTAAAAACAGGGAGGCGGAATCCCAGAAAGCGACTGTGACCGGAGATGGGGAGAGCGAGGAGACCACTGTGAGTGAATCCTCCGAAGAAAAGGACGGTCAGAAGATGACGGACGCTCAGAAAAGTGCCGGTGAGAAGGTCGAGAAGATAAAGAAGATCTTCAAAGCCATTATTGCCGGTATGACAGTTCTGGTCATCCTGTTCCTCATTCTGCTTATCCGGTATTTTGTGAAGAGCAAGCATTTCGATTAGAGGTATATATATGAAAGTTGTTATTCTTGCGGGCGGATTCGGTACCCGGATCAGCGAAGAGAGCCATTTGAAACCAAAGCCCATGATCGAGATCGGTGAGAAGCCGATTTTATGGCATATCATGAAAATGTATTCCAGCTATGGGTATAATGAGTTCGTCATCTGCTGCGGTTACAAGCAGCATGTCATCAAAGAGTGGTTCGCTGATTATTATCTGATCAACAGCGATGTCACATTTGATTTCAGCCGCGGCGACAACCAGATGATCGTCCATAACAATTCCCTCGAGCCGTGGAAAGTGACACTTGTGGACACCGGACTTCGGACAATGACCGGCGGGCGCGTGAAGCGCGTGGCGGAGTATCTGGGGAACGGTCCGTTCATGCTCACCTACGGCGACGGTGTTGCGGATATCGATATACCGGCGCTGCTCGCATTCCACGAGGAGCACAAGGGCCTGGTCACGATCACCTGCGCGCAGCCTGCCAGCAGATTCGGCAATCTGGATATACATGACAACGGGTATGTGACCAGCTTCCGCGAAAAGAATACTGCCGATACGGGATGGGTCAACGCCGGCTTTATGGTGGTGGAGCCTGAACTGATCGACCTGATCGAGGGGGATTCTACAGTTCTTGAGAAGTATCCGCTCGAGGAAGCGGCAAGGAGAGGTGAACTCTCCGCATACAGGCATCACGGTTTCTGGCAGTGTATGGATACCATGAGGGAGAAGGAGAAGCTGGAAGAGCTCTGGTCCTCGGGAAAAGCGCCGTGGAAACTCTGGTAAAGAGAACAATGCCGACTTTACAGCGCTGCAGACTCTGATAAAGAGAACAATGCCGACTTTACAGCGTTGCAGACTCTGATAAAACAGGTCATGCACGGTGCCTGCGGCGCGGAAAAAGCCATCCGCAGGGTACTACTAACTAATGGAGAATTGACTATAATGAATCTGGATTTCTACAGTGGAAAACGTGTATTTGTCACCGGTCACACCGGATTTAAGGGAGCCTGGCTGTCAAAGATCCTTCTGACAGCCGGCGCCAATGTGACCGGGTTTGCGCTGGACCCTCCAACGGACCCGGCGCTTTTTTCGCTTCTCAATCTTTCGAATGAAATGGAGTCGATCATCGGAGATGTCAGAGACTACGAGCATCTGCTTGCGGCAATGAAGGCAGCGAAGCCGGAGATCGTACTCCATCTGGCAGCCCAGCCGATTGTCCGGACATCCTATGAGGAGCCGCGCTATACGTTCGAGACGAACGTCATGGGGACGGTCAATATGCTTGAGAGTGTGCGGATGACGGACACGGTGCGCTCGGTCGTCAATGTTACGACGGATAAGGTCTATCTCAATGTCGAGCGCGAAGAGGGGTATACGGAGGGTGAGCCGCTGGACGGATATGACCCGTATTCCAACAGCAAGTCATGCTCGGATCTGGTCACCCACAGTTATGTAAACTCGTTTTTCAACGTACCGGGCGGACCGGCAGTGTCAACTGCCCGGGCCGGAAACGTGATCGGCGGAGGAGATTTTGCGAGAGACCGCATTCTGCCGGACTGCGTCAGAGCGGTGGAGAAGGGCGAGCCGATCATCATTCGCAATCCCAGATCTGTCCGCCCGTTCCAGCATGTCCTGGAACCGCTGTCAGCGTATCTGCTCCTTGCGGAGAGACAGTACGAGGACAAATCACTGGCCGGTGCCTACAACGTAGGTCCCAACACCGGCGATACGGCCAGCGCCGGTGAGATCGCTGACTGCTTTGTCAAAGCCTGGGGCGGCGATGCACGCTGGATCACCCGCGGAGACGGCGGCCCTCACGAAGCGGGACTTCTCGCACTGAACAGCGATAAGATACAGAGAACTCTCGGGTGGAGACCCCGATGGAATATCATGGAGGCAGTGGAGAAGACGGTCGAGTGGTCGAAGATCTACGTCGCCGGCGGTGATGTTTTGAGTATTACTGAATCAGAGATAAAAGAGTACTTTGAATGAGAGGAGAACAGCATGCTCGAAAATCTGACAGAGAAAGAGGCAAGAGGAAAGATACTGGAACTGGTTTCGGAGTATTATACAAATTTTCATGAGAAAAAGGATGAGTATAAAGAAGGGGACCGCATCCCCTACGCTTCCCGTGTCTATGACGATAAGGAGATGACGAATCTGGTCGATTCGGCTCTGGATTTCTGGCTGACGGCAGGCAGGTTCACCGAGCAGTTCGAGGCGGATTTCGCAAGGTATCTGGGTGTACGCGCGGTATCTGTCGTCAATTCCGGATCGAGCGCGAACCTTCTTGCGTTTATGGCGCTGACATCCCCGCTGCTCGGTGACCGCCGGGTACTTCCGGGAGATGAGGTCATCACAGTTGCGGCCGGATTTCCGACGACTGTATCTCCGATCGTCCAGTACGGCGCTGTCCCGGTATTTGTGGATGTAACAATTCCGGAGGGAAATATTGACTGCTCCATGCTCGAGGAGGCTTACTCCGAGAAGACCAGGGCTGTTATGATGGCGCACACACTGGGCAACCCGTTCCCATTAAGAGAGGTAAAAGAGTTCTGCGACAAGCACGGTCTCTGGCTCATTGAAGATAACTGCGACGCTCTGGGGTCGCTCTACACGCTTGACGGTGAGACACGGCTTACCGGTACATTCGGTGATATCGGAACTTCCAGCTTCTACCCGCCGCATCATATGACGATGGGCGAGGGCGGAGCAGTTTATACCAATGATCTGCTGCTTCACAGAATCGTTCGCTCCCTGAGAGACTGGGGACGCGACTGCATCTGTCCTCCGGGCCATGACAATCTCTGCGGCCACCGCTTTGACAAGCAGTACGGGACGCTGCCTCTCGGCTACGATCACAAGTATGTCTACAGCCATTTCGGCTACAACCTGAAGATCACGGACATGCAGGCTGCGGTGGGCGTCGCTCAGCTTGAGAAGTTCCCGACGTTCGCGCAGAGAAGGCGTGAAAACTTCGCTTTTCTGACCGGTGAGCTATCCGGGACGGAGGAAGCATTTATACTTCCGAAGGCCACCGAAAACTCCGACCCGTGCTGGTTCGGCTATATGATCCACTGCAGGGAAGGCATCAGCCGGAATGAAGTGGTCCGGTACCTTGAAAAGAACGGAGTCCAGACCCGCATGCTGTTCGCGGGAAATCTTACAAGGCACCCGGCCTACACGAGTGACCCGATCGTCCAGGCAAGGAGCCGCATCGTCGGTTCGCTCGAGAACACTGACCGCATTATGGCCAATGCTTTCTGGGTCGGCCTCTATCCCGGCATGACCGAGGCAAAACTGTCATTTATGGCAAAGAAAATGAAAGAGGCCATCGGTCTTTGAAACGAGGGTGAGTTATGAGCAGATCTGATATGAATATCGCCGAGAGGGCAAGATTTCAGGGCTTTATGATCCTTGACAGGCTTCGCGGCGGCAAAATTGAGGAAAAAATCAGGCAGGATATCAGGGCCTATAACGACGGCACTCTGATTTATGAGACAAATGAAAAGATCCGCGCCCTGATAGCACACGCAGTCAGGACGACCGCGTATTACTCGAAGTTCCCGGAGAATGTGGAACTAAAGGATCTCCCGATCGTGAACAAGGATACCTGGCGCGGCGATTACGACGCCTTTATCTCCTCTGCCTACAGTGACAGAAAAGGATGCCGTGAGATGACGACCAGCGGTTCCACCGGAACTCCGTTCACCATGATACAGGATCCCGACAAGATAAAGCTGAACACTGCGGACAGCATTTTCCTCGGCATGCTTGGCGGCTATGCCATAGGAGAGAAGATGGCTTTTATCCGCGTGTGGGTAAATAATGTAAAAAAGAGCCGGTTGAGGCTCAAAATGGAAAATTCACTGATGATAGACAGCTCCTCACTGTCTGATGAATCGATCGCCAAAATCATGAAGACGCTGAGACGACAGAGAGTGAAGGTCCTGGTCGGCTACTCATCGGCCCTCGGCGAGATCAGCCGCTGGATCGACGCGACCGGGCATGATACGCGGAAGTACTCAGTCCGCGCTATTATTCCCATTTCCGAGACTATGCCGGATACTGTGAGAGCAAGACTTAAGGAGCAGTTCCACTGCACCTGCCAGGCCTGGTATTCGAACGAGGAAAACGGGATCATGGGTCTTCAGCTTCCGGACTCGAACAGTTACTATATCAACTCCGAGAGCTATTTCTATGAGATCCTCAAGATGGATTCCGACGAGCCCGCGGAGGACGGGGAGCTCGGCCGTGTGGTCATCACCGACCTTACGAACTACGCGTTCCCGATCCTGCGTTATGACAACGGCGATACGGCTGTTGCCCATACAGAAATCCGGGAGGGAAGGAAGAAGCTGTTCCTCACGGAGCTTTACGGAAGAAGAAGTGATCTGATTTACGACACAAGCGGGCATGCGGTCACACCCTACAT
>JAFWIM010000134.1 GCA_017514845.1 Lachnospiraceae bacterium | reverse complement strand
GTCCGCCACTGGACGAAAATGAGAGAATATGTGATAGAGGATTTGAAAGACGATTTTGATCAGATATATGTTGAATTTATTCCGGACCTTTCGGAAGAATAAAAAAGGAGGTGACACTTTGGAACGAATTTCATTTATTGGAATGGGCGACCTTGGTACACCGATGGCCGTGCGGCTTCTTGAAGCCGGCTATCAAGTCACAGTTTATAACCGCACTGCTATCCGTGCGGACGAAATCACCAACCGCGGAGGCATCTGGGCTGAGACCCTTGCGGACTGCCTCAGGGAAGCGGATTATATATTTATAAAAGTAAGTTATCAGCAGGATGTTGAGGATCTGTATTTCGGCGAGGAAGGAATCTGCGCGATCGCTCCGGAAAACTCAGTCGTTGTCGACATGACGACAAAGAGTCCTGAGCTGGCGAGCCGGATCGCGGACGAAGCCGCTGAAAGAAATATCGCGGTCATTGACGCTCCGGTCATCGGCGGAACGTCGGATGCCGAAGCCGGGACGCTGAGAATCGTTCTCGGCGGCGACAGCGAGGCATGTCAGAGGGTAACTCCGGTGCTCGAGCATCTGAGCAACAGTATCAGTTATGTCGGTGCAAATGAAGCCAGCCAGCAGATGAAGATGGCGGCTCAGATCGCGATTGCAGGTATCATGTCGGGTCTTTCTGAGTCCATGGCCTATAGTGTTCGGGCTAACCTCGACAAGAAGTTAATACTTAAGCTCCTCGAGGAGGAACTGACGAGCAATACCGCCACCCTCCTTCAGATGGAGGAAAGCCCCGACGCCATGTCGGATTCCGCCCTCACTGTACGCCACATGCTGACGGACTTCCAGACTGCTAAAGAAGACGCGCAGAGCCGAAATCTGAATCTCGGAGTTCTGAACACAGTCACGGATCTCTATGATCAGATGAACCGCGAGGGATATGGTCATGCAGGCACGAATTTCCTCATGGCTTACTACAATTCCTTCACACGGAACGGCACGATGCTGCAGTACTTCGAGTGGTATCTGCCCTCGGACGGAAATCTGTGGAATCAGCTTGCTGCAAATGCCGCTTCGCTCGAAGCCATGGGTTTCACCGCGATATGGACACCGCCGGCCTATAAATCTCTTCGCGGCGTTGAGGACGTCGGTTACGGCGTATACGACGTGTACGACCTGGGCGAATTCGATCAGAAAGGCACAGTCAGGACAAAGTACGGGACGAGGGAAGAGTACCAGATGGCTATTCACGCCTGCCATGAAGCGGGTCTTCATGTCTACCCGGATATCGTGCTAAACCATAAGCTCGGCGCTGACGCGAGAGAGGAAGTAGAGGCAATAGAGGTAAGTCCGGACAACCGCAATTATGAAATCGGTGAGAACTATCAGACCGTCGAGGCAGAGACGATCTATAATTTCGAAGGTCGCGGCGATCAGTACTCAGATTTTAAGTGGGATCACAGGCACTTTTCAGGCTTCCGCAACGAGGAACCGCAGGGCAGCCCGATCTACAAACTTAAAGATCACGAGTGGAGTCCGAATGTTGACAACGAATTCGGCAACTTCGACTACCTGATGGGAGCTGACATTGATCACCAGAATCCTGAGGTCGTAGAGGAGCTCGGCAAGTGGGGCACCTGGTACGAGGGTATGACGGAGATGGACGGTGTGCGTCTCGACGCGGTCAAGCATATCGACGCCTACTTCTACCGCGATTGGCTCCACAACATGCGCGAGTCAACGGGCAGAAATCTCTTCGCTGTCGGCGAGTACTGGAGCGGAGATGTTCAGAAGCTGACCAGATATCTTGAGCAGGTCGACTACCAGATGAGCCTCTTTGATGTGCCGCTGCATTTCCATTTCTGCGACGCGTCTTACAACAGGGAAAATTATGACCTGAGAAATATTTTCAAGGGGACACTGACGGAGTGGAATCCGATTCACTCGGTACCGTTTGTTGACAATCATGATACGCAGCCGGGTCAGTCGCTGGCATCGCCGGTCAAGCCGTGGTTCAGATCTCTGGCCTACGCTCTGATCCTTCTTCGCCAGGACGGTTATCCGTGCGTATTCTACGGTGACCTTTACGGTATTCCGCACAACAATGTTCCGCCGGTTGGACAGGACCTGGAGCTTATGCTGATGGTCAGAAGAATGTATGCATACGGCCGTCAGAATGATTACTTTACGCACAAATACTGCATCGGCTGGACACGTGAGAAGTACGGCATCGCCGTCCTGATTTCGAGTCGCGGCAGACATAGAAGAAGAATGTTCGTCGGCAAGGAATTTGCAGGCAAGACTTATTATGATGTGCTCGGTCACAGTGACAGGAAGGTCACTATCACGCGCCAGGGCTACGGTGAGTTCTCTGTTGAGGACCAGTCGGTCAGCGTCTGGATGGACGAGGAACTGGGACTGACACCGGAGGGTGCGGTCGTAGTATAGATTAACGGGAGTCTGTTGCATCGGCCTTTCGGGGCAGCATACAGGTTTGTCCACAGCATGAAAAAGCGGAGGTTCTCCGAACAGAGATAAAAAAAGAGGCGGTGAAGTCATGCGCTGGCATGTCTTTACTGCCTCTTTTTTTATCCGCTTCTATCATTACCAGAAATTGACAGGCTCGTAATCACGGAGCGGCGCGAGAAAGCCGTGGGCGGCAAGCTGCTCCTGGATCAGATCCAGAGTCTCCCGGGAATCGGCGCTGACCGTGTGGTAATGGTAGCCCGAGGTGACATTCATGAGAAGACTGGACTGGCCGTCCCCGAGCTCGTCAAGGTATCTGCGAACTTCCCAGCGGGACTTCAGGTGAAGCTCCGCACGCACGACCCCGTACACTTTGTGGTAGACAAAGACATCCTCGACTCTTCCGCCGAGATCGACGATAAGGTTCAATTCCTCTTCGACCTGTTCCTCGGTGTGTCTGACCTTGAATACCCGGGTCTGAGATTCACCGGGCTGCAGATAATAGCCGCGGCTTGTCGAATAAATCTGCAGACCGTTAGCCCGAAGCAGGGCTATATCCTGCACGATTACCTGGCGGCTGACTTTGAAATGGTCGGCCAGATGCCGTCCGGAAATCGGTTCCCTGCTGGCACTCAGCAGATCTAATAATTCATGTCTGCGCTCTTCACCACTCATCGTTTGCATCTCCATTTGCGGTATTGTCTGAAACCTGCCGCCGGCTTCATTTGCAAAAACACGTGCTTTCCTCATCGCTTGATCTTTAGGGGCGGCGGGTCCTTAACTCGTCATCAATCGCTATGCTGCCGTGGGCAGCCTGTTCTTTTTTATTGTACCACGTAAGGAAACAAAGGGGAAAGATTATTGTCTGAATTTATCCGAACTTTAGCGTATACAAAAAACAGGATTATATTTATAATTAGAGCGAGATTTGAATGGTTTTGGAGGAATAATGAGGATCCTAACAGAGGGACAGGATTATACGGACAGAGCCATGGAACTTGCGGACCGGCTCGGAGCGGAGATATGCATGCGGACAGATGAAATACGCAGAGATGAGAGATATCTCCTTCTGGATGAGGACGGGCTTTCGCTTGTGCAGGGAAATATGAAGCTGCGCGGCGATTTTCGGCATATGATAAAAAGGGTCCTCGGCGGCAGACTTCAGCATGAAAAAATGCTCAGAGCCGTCAGGTTCAAGGAGGACGCTATAGGGATGCTTGCCGTCGATGCCACCGCCGGTCTGGGCGAGGACTCTTTTATACTGGCGGCAGCCGGGTTCTCTGTACTTATGTGTGAGTACAATCCGGTCATAGCAGCCCTGCTCAGTGACGCTTTGGTCCGGGCG
>JAFWIM010000133.1 GCA_017514845.1 Lachnospiraceae bacterium | reverse complement strand
TGTGACGTTTCCGGCAGCAAAGCATCCATCTTCGTGAGAAAAACATTGCATATCCGACTGAGAGACCGAAACATGCGAGGCGTATTGCAGGCTCGCAGGGAAGGATATGCGTTTTTCGATGAAGATGATGTTTGCGCCGGATTTGAAACTCCGCTACAGCCTGTCTGAACTGTCACGCTAAATTTGGACTTCACAAACCTGACACAAAGTGCCATTATGATACAGTGAGTTATAAAGGAGGAAGTGTACTTTGATTGAAGTGAGAAATCTTACGAAGAAATACGGAGATCACATCGCGGTCAATCATCTGAGCTTTAAAGTAGATGAAGGTCAGGTCTACGGTTTTCTGGGTCCGAACGGCGCAGGAAAGTCCACGACGATGAATATCATGACAGGATATCTGGCCGCGACCGAGGGCGATGTTATTATAAACGGTTATAACATTCTTGAAGAGCCTGAAAAGGCCAAGAGGACGATTGGCTATCTGCCCGAGATTCCTCCGCTGTACCCGGATATGACGGTGCGCGAATATCTTACGTTCGCTGCGGAGCTGAAGAAGGTCCCGCGGAAGGAAGTAAAACTGGCTGTGGTCCACGCCATGCAGGAGCTGTCCATCATGGACGTTGCGGACAGGCTGATCCGCCATCTCTCGAAGGGATATAAGCAGAGGGTGGGCTTTGCCCAGGCCATCATCGGCGATCCGGAGACACTTATTCTGGACGAGCCGACGGTCGGACTCGACCCGAAACAGATCATCGAGATCCGCGAGCTCATAAAGTCCCTGGGCAGACGGCACACGGTCATTCTGAGCTCCCACATCCTCGCCGAGGTGAGCGAAGTCTGTGACACTGTGCTCATCATGTCCCGCGGCCGCCTTGTCGCGCTGGATACACCGGAGAATCTTGCGAAAAAGAGCGCCGGGGCGTCTGTCACCATCACGTCACCCGCCCGGGCGGATGAGGTGCGCTCCGCTCTTGACGGTCTTGCAAATGTGACCGGAGCGGACTTCACCGATGACGGTGCGGGCACTGTCACAGCGCACCTGACCTTTGAGGGGGAGGGCGATCCGAGAAAGGATATCATCGCGGCTCTCACTGCGGGCGGATGTGCTTACTACAGTGTCGACGTGCAGCGGGCAAGTCTTGAGGATATCTTCCTTGAGCTCACAGACAGTGAAGACGAGGAGTATGATGACGCGGATGACGATTTGATTGAAGATGAAGAATCTTCAGGCAGTGCATCGTCTGCGAAGTCTGGGGCGGATCCGACCTCTTCTGAGCAGGAAGAGATTAATCCGGATTCGGAAAAATCGGTGAACATTGAGGCGAAAGAAGAGGTGGAGGACAGCAAATGAGAGCAATTTATAAGAAAGAGATAAAGAGCTACGCTGCCTCTATGTCCGGACCGATCGCGGTGGCGGTCATGCTCCTGGTCGTCGGTTACATGTTCAGGTACTATAACCTGTCCTACGGCACGGCTTCGCTCGTCTACACTGTTTTTAATTCAAATCTGATATTTTATATTGTCGTTCCGGTCCTGACCATGCGCACGTTCACGGACGAGCGCCGGCAGAAGACCGACCAGATGCTGCTCACAGCTCCGGTATCGCTCGTCGACATCGTGCTCGGCAAGTATTTTGCCCTCATCACAGTGTTCGCCGTGCCGATCCTCGTGATGTGTACCCTGCCGCTCATTCTGATTCCGCTCGGCGGAGGTGAGATGATGGGGACAGCCTACCTGTCGATCCTGGTCTTTTTTGCGATGGGCTGCGCATACCTGTCCTGCGGCATGTTCATCTCATCGTTGACGGACAACCTGATCATCTCGGCGATCGGAGGAATTCTTTTTGTGTTCGCGACCATGATCATTCACAACGCGTACTCAATGGTCTCGGCATCGAACTTTGCCTCCCTGATATTCTTTATCGTTCTGGCGGTCCTCCTTGGCATTCTGGTCTATGTGATGACCAGATTCTACTGGGCATCGCTGGGGGTGATCCTTGTGTGCGCGCTGGCTGCATTTGCAGTGTTCATGGCAGACCCGGACTGGTTCGGAGGCAAGTCTGAAAAGATTTTATCGGTGTTCGACTTTTTCTCGCACTTTGAATCGTTCGCGTACGGTTCTTTCAGTATCCCTGATCTTCTTTATTTCGTGTCTGTGTCGGTCGTCGGCGTCGTGCTGACCATAGCGCGGATCCAGAAGAGAAGATGGTCATAAGGAGGCTGCATGAAGAAAAAAATTGATATGAAATCTCTGACAAACGGTTCCTACTCGATGGTCCTCACGGCCGTCATCATCGCGGCGATCGTTCTTGTCAATCTCATCGTGGGAGCGCTGCCTTCGGATATGACGACGTTCGACACGTCTTACAATAAGTTATTCACGATCGGCGATACGACCCGCGAGGTGCTTTCCGGCCTCAGTGAGGACGTCACGCTGAATTTCATCACGAAGACCGGCTCCGAGGACGAGCGCATCGAAAAGCTGCTCGAATCCTACGAGGCGGCATCGGACCATGTGAAGGTCAAAAAGGTCGATCTTGTGGCAGACCCCACTTTTGCGAAAGAGTATACGGATGCAAATGTTCCGTCGGGAAGCGTCATTGTCACTTCCGGCGGCAAATCAAAAGTGATCGATTACAACAGTATATATCTAAAGGACTATACGGACTATAAGTCATCCTTTGACGGGGAAGGGCAGATCACGTCGGCGATCGCCTATGTTGCCTCGGAAGATTCAGGCAAAGTGTACTATACGGTCGGACACGATGAGATCGCGCTCTCCGCGGAGATGACGGATACGCTTGAAAAGGCCAATATAACAGCCTCCGAGCTGAATCTGCTCAGCTCTCAGATTCCGGGGGACTGCGAAGCCCTTATCATATTCGCACCGGGCAGCGATTTCACGACGGATGAGGCCGGGAAGGTCAAAAAGTATCTTGAAAATGGCGGTCATGCCCTGATCGTCACGCTTGCGACGAGCACTGAGATGCCGAATATTGCCGGTATTCTTAAGGCCTACGGAGTGAGTGCGGTCGACGGATACGTGATGGAAGGCGATCCGGACTATTACACAGAGATACCGTACCTGCTTCTCCCGGTGGCATCGACCGCATCGCAGGTGACAGCATCTGTCACGGGAATCAACCTGCTTTATGGGTTCGCCCAGGGAATAGAGACTTCCCATAGTGATGACCTGAATGTCGTTGCGACGCCTCTCTTTACGACGTCTGCCAAAGCCTTCAGTAAATCCCTGATGTCACAGACGATGGAAAAAGAGAGCGGAGATCCGGAGGGACCGTTCACATTGGCAGTCCAGATCGAGGAGAACCGCTCTGTGGGATCTTTTGGGGAGGCTGATATTGACCTCGAGGGTGAAGACAAAGAAGAAAAGACAGAGGGGAGCGGGCTCACCAAGATTCTATACTATACATCTCCGTGCCTTTTCAGCTCGGATGCCCTGTCCTCCCTGCTTCAGATGTACGCGGAGATGCCTGCCGGCAACATGAAGCTTTTTGCCGACTCTGTCACCTACCTCACGGATAAGGAAATGACAGTATCGATTGAAGCAAAGTCGATGGATGAGCCGACG
>JAFWIM010000132.1 GCA_017514845.1 Lachnospiraceae bacterium | reverse complement strand
GAAAGTGTAAAAAGATTGGGGTTGTCGCATTAAGACGCGCCACCGCGATATTATATATCGTGATGACACCGTCTGATGCGACAGCCTCTTTCAATTATTTGTAAATCTCAATTATTCTAAAGTGGAAATAACTCCCATTCGAATGTAGAATATAAAAGTTGGTGACCATAAATTCATCGTTTGAAATAATGAACAGACAGAAGAAAATGCCTGTTCACATTTGACATTGCATATATGCCTGAGGGGAATCAGTGCGCGGAGCTGAACTGTGAGGCTTCAGGAGCACTTTATCAGGATGTTATTACCATCCCGGGTACCCAGATGTACTGGTCGCTGTACCACCGCGCCAGCGGTGCATATGATAAGTGGAAGCGGGAAAATAATACATGCAGATGTGATACGCAGACTGACGGTAGAGGAAAGATCAGTTGTTTATATTGAGTTTATAAACCAAAGCACAGTATATCGGTCTGGAAGACAGATCCAGCCGGGAAGGTGATTCCGACGGGGGCTTCATTTGAACTATACTTAGCAGATGACTTTGATGATACCACGCAGAAGCCGAAAGAGAACGCTGAAGTGATTGCTTCCGGAACGACTGGGGAAAACGGAATCCTTTCTCTGGGAAAACTGGCGGAAGGAGAATACCGGCTGCTTGAGACAGAGGCTCCTGCCGGATATGTTCTTACAGGCTCGGCAGTCAAGATCACCATCACGGAAACCAGTGTCAGTGCCATGCTGGGAACCAGTAATCTCCAGGTTAATGTAAAAGGAGATGATGACTGGGTGGCGGAAGGTCAGGCTGACGATACACATCAGATCCGGGTATGGAATAATCCGGGAGCTGTACTTCCCGCTACCGGCGGTTGTGGCACAAGTCAGATATATCTTCTTGGCGCCATGCTGACAGGCATTGCAGGATTATGGCTGGTGATGCGGCAGAGAAGAAAGCAATTGCTGTGAAAAAGAGAGGGTAAAAAGATCAGAGATCGGCAGATGCCGGTCTCTTTTCTATTGGCACTGTCAACAGGGTCAGCTTATCTGTGGTAACGACAAAATTGTTGAAAATAAACGGGTTTTTTAGGAATTATTGACGCTTTATTTGTAAATCATAAGTTTTTATGAGTGGAATCTGTACTTTTGTGGATGTAAAATATAAGTTAAGTTATGATATTTTGCCTTTCTGCTTGACTGGACATTTTTGACATAAATGGGCAAGATGTTATTTCGTTATTATTCTGATTTGAATAACGAACAGGCAAGAGGAAGTGCCTGTTCGCTTTTGGCGTGATATTCAACGCCAATATTCTTTTTTGAGGGGACAGGTATGAAGAATTTAATTGTATGGCTCAACAGTATCATTAATAAGCACAAGGCGCTTAAGCGTTGGAGACGGGTCGTCACTGTGCTGGCGGCGATAATGACATTTGTTACCACGTATGCGCTGATACTTCCTGCGATTACTGTTGAGAAGAACAAGGTCGAGGATGTTGGCGGAATGTACCTGGAACAGGAAGCCGACACGAATGACATGCTCGAGGAAAATGCGCTGGAGCCCATCGGTGTCAGTATAGCCGCGGAACATGAGAACGCAGTTACTTTCGCGTATACCGATGACAGCATGACGGCGACTGCTGTTTTTGGCACCAATGATGAGATACCGGCGGGGGCAGAGCTTGTTGTGACTCCGATTGATCCTGAATCCGTAGAATACACGTCTCTTAGCAGCAGGGCAGCAGAGCTCCTTGACAAGGAGTTTATTTATGATGTGACGACTTGCTCTTTCTATGATTTTGCGCTTGTCTTAAATAATGTCGATGTGACACCTAAAACAGGTCTTGTCGATATTCAGATTATTTTCCGTGAAAATACAGTTGAACATTTAGATGACACACTCTTCGCGGGGCGTTTTGCGCGGCAAGCTGACGATTCTTCAGATGTCAAAGATGAACTTGTATCTGTCAATCCGGATGAATCTTCAGTGATTGAACTCGCTGATGGCATTATCACTGTTCTTTCCTTGAAAGGAAATGACCTTTCCGAGACCGACAGTCTTGTCGGTATCCTTGCCGGCAATGTGGACGAGGAGATCAAGGCTGCGGCGGCTGAGACTGATGCGGAGATTCCTGACTCTGAAGATGCTCAGGAAGAGAGCGCTCAGGCAGATTCTGCAGGGACAGACGGAGAGGAAGCCGCGCCGAAAGTAGGAACCCTGAAAGCCTCGGGCAGTGATTACACTGTAACTCTCACCTATGACGCGACCTCGGAAATACCTGAGGGGGCTAGTCTTACAGTGTCTGAGATCGCTCAGAATACTAAGGAGTACAAGAAGTATCTTGAAGAAACTAAAAAGGCGATGGGTCTCACGGAAGAGGAAACTCTTCCTCAGTATGCTGCGCGCTTCTTTGATATAAAGATCATGGTCGGTGGGGATGAGTTTGTTCCGGAGTCGGGAGTGACAGTTGAAATTGCCTATACAGAACCGTTGGCGGCAAATCCCGAAACAGAGGTCAACGCTGTGCATTTCCACAAT